>NZ_JBEXZD010000233.1:0-1045 GCF_040628575.1 Streptomyces sp. NPDC006393 | reverse complement strand
CATCGATGGTCTCCTTCAGAGCGGTGGCGAGCTGCTCGGCCTTGAAGGGCATGCCGTTGACCTGGTTGTAGGAGTGGGCGTCGACCAGGTATTTCGCGCGGATGAGGGTGGCGAGCTGGCCGAGGTTCATCTCGGGGATGACGACCTTGTCGTAGCGCGCCAGGACCGTGCCGAGGTTCTTCGGGAAGGGGTTGAGGTGACGCAGATGGGCCTGCGCGATCGCCGTGCCGGCCGCGCGCAGCCGGCGGACGGCCGCGGTGATCGGCCCGTATGTGGATCCCCAGCCCAGGACGAGGGTGTGGGCCTGGTCGGGGTCGTCGACCTCGATGTCGGGCACCTGGATGCCGTCGATCTTGGCCTGGCGGGTGCGGACCATGAAGTCGTGGTTGGCCGGGTCGTAGGAGATGTTGCCGGTGCCGTCCTGCTTCTCGATGCCGCCGATGCGGTGCTCCAGGCCCGGCGTGCCCGGGATCGCCCACGGCCGGGCCAGGGTCTTGGGGTCCCGTTTGTAGGGCCAGAAGGTTTCGGTGCCGTCGGCGAGGGTGTGGTTGGGGCCGGACGCGAACTGCACCCTGAGGTCGGGCAGTTCGTCCAGGTCCGGGATCCGCCAGGGTTCGGAGCCGTTGGCCAGGTAGCCGTCGGACAGCAGGAACACCGGCGTGCGGTAGGTCAGCGCGATCCGCGCCGCCTCCAGCGCCGCGTCGAAGCAGTCGGCCGGGGTACGCGGGGCCAGGACGGGGACCGGGGCCTCACCGTTGCGCCCGTACATCGCCTGCAACAGGTCCGCCTGCTCGGTCTTGGTCGGCAGGCCGGTGGAGGGGCCGCCGCGCTGGATGTCGACGACCAGCAACGGCAGCTCAAGACTCACCGCGAGCCCGATGGTCTCGCTCTTGAGGGCCACACCCGGACCGGACGTCGTGGTCACCGCCAGCGAACCGCCGAACGCCGCCCCCAGCGCCGCCCCGATCCCGGCGATCTCGTCCTCGGCCTGGAAGGTCCGCACACCGAAGTTCTTGTGCCGGGACAGCTCGTGCAGGATGTCCGA
>NZ_JBEXZD010000232.1:0-1052 GCF_040628575.1 Streptomyces sp. NPDC006393 | reverse complement strand
CCGGAGTGGTTCAAACGTGCCGTCTTCTACGAGGTCCTCGTCCGTTCCTTCCAGGACAGCAACGGCGACGGCATCGGCGACCTGAAGGGCCTGACCGCCAAACTGGACTACCTGCAATGGCTGGGCGTGGACTGCCTGTGGCTGCCGCCGTTCTTCAAGTCACCCCTGAGGGACGGCGGCTACGACGTCTCCGACTACACCGCCGTCCTGCCCGACTTCGGCGACCTCGCCGACTTCGTCGAGTTCGTCGACGCCGCCCACCACCGCGGCATGCGCGTCATCATCGACTTCGTCATGAACCACACCAGCGACCAGCACCCGTGGTTCCAGGAGTCCCGCAAGGACCCCGACGGCCCCTACGGCGACTACTACGTGTGGGCCGACGACGACAAGCAGTACCAGGACGCCCGGATCATCTTCGTCGACACCGAGGCCTCCAACTGGACGTACGACCCGGTACGCAAGCAGTACTACTGGCACCGCTTCTTCTCGCACCAGCCGGACCTGAACTACGAGAACCCGGCGGTGCAGGAGGAGATGATCTCCGCGCTGAAGTTCTGGCTGGACCTGGGCATCGACGGGTTCCGGCTGGACGCGGTGCCGTACCTGTACCAGCAGGAGGGCACCAACTGCGAGAACCTGCCCGCCACCCACGAGTTCCTCAAGCGGGTGCGCAAGGAGATCGACGCCCAGTACCCCGACAAGGTGCTCCTCGCCGAGGCGAACCAGTGGCCGGAGGACGTGGTCGACTACTTCGGCGACTACAGCTCCGGCGGCGACGAATGCCACATGGCGTTCCACTTCCCGGTCATGCCGCGCATCTTCATGGCCGTGCGCCGTGAGTCCCGCTACCCGGTCTCCGAGATCCTGGCCAAGACCCCGGCGATCCCGTCGGGCTGCCAGTGGGGCATCTTCCTGCGCAACCACGACGAGCTGACCCTGGAGATGGTCACCGACGAGGAGCGCGACTACATGTGGGCCGAATACGCCAAGGACCCCCGCATGCGCGCCAACATCGGCATCCGCCGCCGCCTCGCCCCCCTGCTGGACAA
>NZ_JBEXZD010000231.1:0-1093 GCF_040628575.1 Streptomyces sp. NPDC006393 | reverse complement strand
AGCTCCCAGCCCTCGGCGTAGGCCTGCATCATCGCGTACTCGATGCCGTTGTGGACCATCTTCGCGAAGTGCCCGGCACCCACCTTGCCCGCGTGGACGTACCCGTACGGACCCTCGGGCTTGAGCGCGTCGAAGATCGGCTTGACCTGGTCGACGTGCTCCTTGTCGCCGCCCACCATGAGCGCGTAGCCGTTCTCCAGGCCCCACACACCACCGGAGACACCCGCGTCGACGAAGCCGATACCGCGCGCGTGCAGCTGCTTGGCGTGCTTGACGTCGTCCGTCCAGCGGGAGTTGCCGCCGTCCACGACGAGGTCTCCGGGCTTGAGCAGGGTCGCCAGCTGGTCGATGACGTGCTGGGTGGCGCCGCCCGCGGGAACCATCACCCAGACGATGCGCGGCTGGGGGAGCTGGTCCACGAGGTCGACCATGCTGGGGACGTCGGACACCTCGGGGTTGCGGTCGTAGCCGACCACGGTGTGGCCGGCGTTGCGCAGGCGCTCGCGCATGTTGCCGCCCATCTTGCCCAGGCCGATCAGGCCCAACTGCATCGATGCCATGTCAGTTCACTTCCTGAGTGTGCGGTACGCGGCCACGAGGGCGGCGGTGGAGGTGTCGAGACCGGGCACGTCCGCGCCCTCGGTCAGGGCGGGTTCGACCCGCTTGGCCAGCACCTTGCCGAGCTCGACGCCCCACTGGTCGAAGGAGTCGATGTTCCAGATCGCGCCCTGGACGAACACCTTGTGCTCGTAGAGGGCGATCAGCTGGCCGAGGACCGACGGGGTCAGCTCGGTCGCCAGGATCGTGGTGGTGGGGTGGTTGCCGTGGAAGGTGCGGTGCGGGACCTGCTCCTCGGGCACCCCCTCGGCGCGCACCTCCTCGGGCGTCTTGCCGAAGGCCAGCGCCTGCCCCTGGGCGAACAGGTTGGCCATCAGCAGGTCGTGCTGGGCCTTGAGTTCGTCGCTCAGCTCGGCGACCGGGTTGGCGAAGCCGATCAGGTCCGCCGGGATCAGCTTGGTGCCCTGGTGGATGAGCTGGTAGTAGGCGTGCTGGCCGTTGGTGCCCGGGGTGCCCCAGACCACGGGGCCGGTCT
>NZ_JBEXZD010000230.1:0-1198 GCF_040628575.1 Streptomyces sp. NPDC006393 | reverse complement strand
GTCTGTGAGAGGTGCTGTCCCTTGCGGTGACCGGCCCTGGGGGCTGCCGGCCCGCACAGAGCCTCACAGGTAGTCCTCCAGCCTCCCCACCGTCAGCCCCTCCTCCTGGATTCTTCTCAGGAGGCGGGTCGTGCGGGTGCGCAGGGGTGGCCCGTCGAGGTCGTCGTCGGTGGCGGCGACCAGGAGGATGTCGCCGGGGCGCAGGGAGTGGGGGCCGTGGGTGAAGTGCAGGTCGGTCTCCTTCATCGACGCGCGCCACAGGACGACCGCCGAGACCCCGCAGTCGGCGGCGGCACGCAGGGTCGTGGTGTCGTACGCGCCGTAGGGCGGGCGGAAGAGGCGGGCGCGGACGCCGAAGCGGGCGTGGAGCTTGTCGCGCTGGCCGCAGATCTCCGCGCGCTGGGCCTGGTACGGCAGGCCGCGCAGCGGGGGGTGGTCCAGGGTGTGGTTCTCCAGGTCCGCGCCGGCCGACAGCAGGTGCCCGAAGTGCCCGTAGCCCGGCCCGATGACGCTGTCGGTGAGGAACATGCCGACCGGCAGCCGCAGTTCGCGGACCATGTCGACGAACCGCGGGTCCCGCTCGGCGCCGTCGTCGTAGGTGAGGAAGACGACCCGGTCGTCGGTGCGGACGTGGTCCAGGACCGGGGGCAGGGCGGAGTCCCGCGTGCTGAGGCGCAGCGGGCGGGCCGGCGGGTGCGGGGGCGGGGACAGCGGGGCCGCGAGGCCCCAGCGGCGGTACGGCTGCCCGGCGGCCGGTGCCTCGGGCCGTACCCGCTGTGCCGCCTTGCGGCCCAGCCGTTCGATCGGGTCGACGGAGGGCGCACAGCCGGCCAGGAGCAGCAGTGCGGCCGCGAGCAGGAGCGCGGCCGTGCGCCGGTGCCACGGCCGCAGCGTCACAGGTAGTCCTCCAGCCGGGCCACCGCGAACCCCTTGGCCGTCACGTAGTTCAGGAACCGGCGCATGTCGTCGGCCATCGTGCCGTTCCATTCCTTGCGGCCCCGGAAGTGGGTGAGGACGATGTCGCCGGGGCGCAGCCGCTGGTCTTCCTCGCGGAACTCCCAGTGGTCGACGAAGACCTCCTCGTTCCAGATCGGCGCGTACTTGATGCCGCAGGCCTTGGCGGCGGCCAGGGTGTCCTGGTTGTAGTTGCCGTAGGGCGGGCGCAGGAGCTCGGGGCGCTTGCCGAACTGGTCCTCCA
>NZ_JBEXZD010000229.1:0-1221 GCF_040628575.1 Streptomyces sp. NPDC006393 | reverse complement strand
ATAATGAAGTTTGGGTTTTTTGTTTATCTAAAACGGTTACTACAAAAATTGCAGTTATAAATGAAATTAAAAAAACAGTAAAAGATGGTAGATCTGAATATGGCGATGAACCGGAGCAAGGCTTAACAGTTGATACTGTAGTGTTATTTTGCCCTAGATATGGAGTAGTGATTATTCCATCAAATAGAGGAGGGATTTCTCAATCAGATTTTAAAAGTTTTTTTTATAGAACAGTTAAGAAAAAAGGTGCCAAATTGAACGTTGCTATAAATAACACAAAAATTGATAATTTAAAACACATTGATGATCTAAAAGAAATTGAGTTTAATATTTCTAGAATTGTAGATGTAGATAAAATAAAGAATAAAAATCAGTCAACGCAAAGAGATAAAAAAATGATTGATAAACTAAATGCAGATTCTATGAAGGTAAAGTATACATCAAAAGCTTTAGATATTTCAGAGTCATTAAAACAAATAAAAAATATTTTAGCGAAAGATGAGACAAAAGAAGTCAAAAAAATGGTTATTAGAGGGGAGAATGATGGCCATGAACAAATTATTGATCTTATCGCTAACAGATTAATATATATAGATGATGATGTAGAATTAAACAACAATAATAAAATAACTATTAATTCTATGATTAAATCGATAAAAAAAGCTTATAGAGATAATTTAAAGATTATTGAAAAAGATATTCTTTAACAATTTGATAAAGGGTTGTGATTTTGTGTTTAAAAGAAACATAGATGTTGTTTTGTTTTTTATAATCCTAATTATTGTGTTCTTGTGTTTGAATGTTCAATATTCTGTTATTCAGAATAAAGAACAATATAGTGATTTTTTGGAAACAGTAATATCTTTTTCTTCTTTAACAACAGCATTTTTGTTTTTTTCTGTTACTCTTATACCACTTTTAAACGATAGAGCAAAATTGTTTGAGAAGTTAGACACAGAAAAGAAATTGATTGAAAATATTATGCTAAATACAGAGATGTTCTTATTGTTATCTATTTATACATTGGTTTTGTACTGTTTTAAATTATATGATAATGAAATTGATAACATTTATTTTGTTATTTGGTATTCAATTATATGTGCTTCTATTTTTAAACTAATAAGAACTTTCTATTTTTTGACAATCAATATTGCTAAGACCATTAAATGAAGATTAATATATATTAAAACAGATCAGAATATAGTCGTGTATGAAAAGAGT
>NZ_JBEXZD010000228.1:0-1263 GCF_040628575.1 Streptomyces sp. NPDC006393 | reverse complement strand
ACTACAATATGTTCGAAGAAGTTCAAAATATCATTAAAGAACATGGATATGACATAGAAGACTTTTTAGAAAATGAAAGATATACAAATGCTTTCCATGCGTATCAGCATAGTAAAGAACATTTTGAAGAATATATCAAATTTATGCTTTATAATGCACATGCTCATAAATACATTAAAAACAATGTTGTGCATTTCAACTACCCGGATAAATTTAATTACTTACCAACATTAACTTCGAAATGTGTAGCAGTTCATGATGGTACGCATTATATGAATGAAACATTTTATGAAGTACTTCATGTATATAAAAAGCCAAACACTACTATTGAAGGAGTAGAATTAGTAAAAATCAATGATGAAAGCACTCGTAAGACATTAAAATATGAAATTCACGATAATCAAATTTATTTAAAAACAGATGATTTACATCTAGATAATTATGATTTTAATATTGTGATTAAATTTAATGACTTTGAACACTCAACTGTTTATGCTTCACACCCTATTGATAATAAAAATAGTAAATTCAAAAATAAAAGTGCTAAATTAGACCTTGAATCAATCAATAAAGCTAAAAAGGCGCCTAAAAAACCAAGTTATTTAACTACTCCACCTTCTTATATCGTTACAATTAAAAAAGCTAATTTATACCATGACGTTAACTTTACTAATCAAGTGAAATCTGTGGCTAAAGGAAATATAGTAGAAATAGTTTCAATTGAAGAAACAGTAAATAAGACACCAAGATTAATCACTAGAGATGGCTATTATATCTCAGCAAATACTGATATCGTTACACCTGTTAACCTTGAATCATTTATTAATGAACAGTCTAAACAAACTACTGCTGACAAGGTAAATGAGAATAGTAAAAGTAACAATAAATTTTCCAATATAAAAAACAGATTATTAAAGCGTTAAATAAAAATGAACGTACAGAAATGAAGTGCACCCCAGAAGATAATCTTTCTTTAAAGGATGCACTTTTTTTGTGAAATATATTTGAAGTTTTCGGGTTTAAACAATGGTAATTCAGGAATATTTAAAATGTAATTACATATAGACATTTAATGTTCACCAATCATCTATAGTTGAAGTATATTTTGTTTTACAAAAAGCTAATAAAGTGACTTTTCTATTTATTATATATACTACTATACCGAAATGAAATGTGTTACTATTTGATTGTGTAATATAAATAAATGATTTTAAAAACCATCTGGGGGCCGCCTCTCCGGTGGCCGTGCACCGGGACCGGTTG
>NZ_JBEXZD010000227.1:0-1344 GCF_040628575.1 Streptomyces sp. NPDC006393 | reverse complement strand
CCATCGGCCTGGTCACCACCTACACCTATGACGGCGTGGGCCAGGTCACCAGCCAGAAGGTCGTCTCGGACACCTACCCGAACGGCCTGGTGACGTCGTACACGTACGACGCCGCCGGCCAGGTGGTCGAGGAGCACGACCCGCAGCTCACCGACCGCGTCACCGGCGCCACGCACGCCGCCGTCACCAGCACGGTCTACGACGAGGACGGCAACACCACCTCGCAGACCGTCTCCGACGCGAGCGGCGGAGACAAGGCCCGCACGCAGACGTGGACCTACGACGGCTACGACCACGTGCTGACCGAGGCCGACGCCAACGCGGCCGAGGGCGCCGCCAACGGCAACACCACCACGTACACGTACGACTCCTCCGGCAACAAGACGAAGGAAGTCACCAGCGCCGGGAACGAGACCCGGTACACCTACGACGACAACGGCAACCTGCTCACGCAGGGCGTGATGTACACCGGCGACCCGACGAACCCGCAGTCGCCGGCCCTGCTCACCGAGTCCTCCCGGGCCTACGACCCGGCCGGACGGCTCGCGTCGATCACCGACGCGATGGGCAACACCACGTCGTACACGTACACCGACGACGGTCTGACCGCGACGGTGAAGCGGACCAGTGCCGACGGCAAGAGCACCTACGTGCTGGAGTCCGACAACTACGACGCGGCCGGCAACCTGCTCCAGTCGACCACGGACAACGGCGAGACCGTCACCAAGTACACCGTCGACGCCGCCTCCCGGACCACCTCCACCGAGCTGGACCCGACCGGCGTGGACCGGGTGACCACGGTGTCGTACACCCCGGACGACCAGGTCGCCACCGAGAACGACCACGACACCTCGGGCTACGACCGCACCACCACCGACACCTACGACGACATGGGCAACCTGCTCAGCGAGACGCTGTACGGGGACGCCTCCGGTCACCCGGCCGCCTGGTGGAAGCTCGACCAGACCTCCGGCACCAACGTCACCGACGCCTCCGGCACCGGCAACACCGCCACCGCCACCGACGTCACCTGGAACGACGGCGCCGCCACGCTCAACGGCACCAGCAGCCACCTGACCACCAGCGGCCCCGTGCTGGACACCAGCAGCTCCTACACGGTCTCGGCGTGGGTGAAGCTGGACAGCGTCCCGACGCACAACAGCACCGTGCTCAGTCAGGACGGCACCCACCGCAGCCCGTTCTACCTGGGGTACGAGAACAGCTCGGGCACCTGGGCACTGCGGGCGGTGAGCCAGGACGCCCCGGTGGGCGGCACCTGGTCGTACCAGAAGGTGGCGGCGACCAGCGCGCCGACGACCGGCGCGTGGACCCAGATCACCGGCG
>NZ_JBEXZD010000226.1:0-1399 GCF_040628575.1 Streptomyces sp. NPDC006393 | reverse complement strand
ATCGTTCTATAGGGCACTTGGAAAAGTTGGGTCGGTGGCGGGGGGGCCGCGGCCCACCAGGCCCCGTCATGTGGAAGCGCCCCCATGGCCACCCCCGCGACCCCGGTGAGCTCCCCCCTGCTTCACCGGGCCCGGGCGCGTCGCGGTCCGAATACTGGAATGCTGGACCGTGTCGTAGCCGTTCCCCTGGGGACGGCCGGAAGACCGAGGCAGCGGGGCTGTGGGGGGCCGAGGAACGTGGAGGACAGAGTGCGGGTGGTCATCGCCGAGGATTCAGTGCTGCTCAGGGAGGGCCTGACCCGGCTGCTGACCGACCGCGGGCACGACGTCGTGGCCGGTGTCGGTGACGCCGAGGCGCTGGTGAAGACCATCACCGAGCTGCACGGCCAAGGGGAGCTGCCCGATGTCGTGGTGGCGGACGTGCGGATGCCGCCGACGCACACCGACGAGGGCGTGCGGGCCGCGGTGCGGCTGCGCAAGGCGCATCCCGATCTCGGTGTGCTGGTGCTCTCGCAGTACGTGGAGGAGCGGTACGCGACCGAGCTGCTGGCCGGATCCAGCCGCGGGGTCGGCTATCTGCTCAAGGACCGCGTGGCCGAGGTGCGGGAGTTCGTGGACGCGGTGGTCCGGGTCGCGCAGGGCGGCACCGCCCTGGACCCGGAGGTGGTCGCCCAGCTGCTCGGGCGCAGCCGCAAGCAGGACGTGCTGGCCGGTCTCACCCCGCGGGAGCGGGAGGTGCTGGGCCTGATGGCCGAGGGCCGGACGAACTCGGCGATCGCCCGGCAGCTGGTGGTGAGCGACGGGGCGGTGGAAAAGCACGTCAGCAACATCTTCCTGAAGCTCGGTCTGTCGCAGAGTGACGGGGATCACCGGCGTGTTCTGGCCGTCCTCACCTATCTCAACTCCTGACCGGTTGACACTGTGTCAGTCAGGGTCGATCCGGGTGTCGAGCCGACCACGAGCGCGACGAGAGAGCGGGCGCGGAACGTGCTGAGGAGAGAACGGGCGCCGAGCCTGCCGAAGGAGGTCCGAGCGGCCGGTACGGAGTGACAGATCGCGGCCGGCACGGGGTGACAGATCAGGGCATGGGACCGTCTCACGGGTGCGTCCAGCATGCGAACGGTGCAGGGAAGGCGAACCTGACGGTCGTAGGGTTGAAACCGGGAAGGGTCTTGGGCAAGGCCGCTCCCACACAGCCGCCTCGAAGGAGGTCCAGTTCAGTGACCAGCCAGGTCAGCAGTCCAGCGGAGCAGGCCGACGGAGCCGTCGTAGGGGAGCAGCGCAGGGCGGCCGGGACGAAGGGCGTCCGGCGTCTGGACCGGGTGATCATCCGTTTCGCGGGTGACTCGGGTGATGGTATGCAGCTCACCGGTGACCGGTTCACCTCGGAGACGGCGTC
>NZ_JBEXZD010000225.1:0-1442 GCF_040628575.1 Streptomyces sp. NPDC006393 | reverse complement strand
GGGAGTGTCTTGTTTTTCGTGTAAGCCCTGATGTTGATGCTTCTCGTGGTTGATTCGGGTGTTACTGATTGTCGATGACGCGGTCGCCGTAGAAGCCGGCGAGGGTGTTGATCGCTTCCTTCCAGTTGTAGGTGCGGCCGGTGGGGTTGCGCCGGTTGGGCTGGCGGTCCCGGATGACGAGGTAGAGGACCTTCAGGGCTGCTTCCTCGTTCGGGAAGTGTCCCCGGCGGCGAGTGGCTTGCCGGAAGCGGGAGTTGAGGGACTCGATCATGTTCGTGGTGTAGACGATCTTGCGGATCTCGGGCGGGAAGCGGAGGAACATCACGAAGTGTTCCCAGCTGCGGCGCCAGACCCCGATCAGGGCCGGGTAGCGGGCTCCCCAGATCTCCTCGAACTCGGCGAACCGCTGCTCGGCGGCGTCGACGGTGGCCGCCGTGTAGACCTGGCGGAGTTCCTTGGCGATCTGCGACCAGTGCTTGGTCGAGGCGTACTTGAGACTGTTGCGGACCATATGGACCACGCAGAGCTGGATGTCCGCGAGCGGCCAGATGTTCTGGATCGAGTCCGGCAGCCCCTTCAGCCCGTCGCAGCAGGCGATCAGGACGTCCTCGACGCCGCGGTTCTTCAGCTCCGCAAGCCACGTCATCCAGGTCTTGGCGCCCTCGCTGCCGGAGCCTACCCACATGCCCAGCACGTCACGCTCGCCTTCGAGATTGATCCCCACCGCGATGTAGACGGGCCGGTTGGCGACCGCGCCGTCGCGGATCTTCAGCACGATCGCGTCGATCATCACCACCGCGTAGACACGGTCCAGTGGCCGTTGACGCCAGGCGTCCAGCTCCTCGGTGATCTTGTCGGTCGCGCGGGAGATCAGGTCGCGTGAGACGTCCACGTCATAGATCTCCGCGAGATGGGCCTGGATCTCACCCGTCGTCAGGCCCTTCGCATAGAGCGACAGGATTGCCTCGTCGAACCCCTCCACCCGGCGGGCGTGCTTGGGCACGATGGCCGGGCTGAAGGAGCCTGTCCGGTCCCGGGGAACGTCGATCTCCACCGCGCCGACGTCGGTCAGGACCCGCTTCCTTGACGTGCCGTTGCGGGAGTTCCCCGACCCTGCCCCGGCTTTGTCGCCCTTCTCGTAGCCGAGATGCCCGGTCATCTCGGCCTCCAGCGCGCCTTCCAGGACCAGCTTCACCAGCCCCTTGAGCAGGCCGTTCTCCCCGACCAGGTTGAGTCCCTCGCTGCGGGCCCGGTTCACCAGTTGCTCGGCCAGCTCCCGGTCCTGCTCGGTCAGTCTCGCCAACTCGGCCCCCGTGCGTACGATGTTCGAACTCTCGCGGGGACGCTCGTCCTTGCTGCCCATCCGTGATCCTTCCCGGCAGAGACCGCATCTCATGCCAGACGGTTCACACCAGGACATACACAAACTTCAGGACAGTCCC
>NZ_JBEXZD010000224.1:0-1619 GCF_040628575.1 Streptomyces sp. NPDC006393 | reverse complement strand
CTAGTGCCGCATCAGGCAACGTTCGCCCCGTCTCGCAGGGTGGGGCGGCGGCAGGCGCCCCTTGAATGCATCCCGCGTAGTCTCGCGGGGTGCATTCTCATCTGAGCTTCGAGAACCCTCCTGCGCTGCCTCACGCGGTGGTGGTTGAGACGTTGGAGCGGGCTCTTCGTGACCGCTCCACAGAGGGCGAGGCGGCGGGAGTTCTGGTCGGGACCGCGTTGAACGACGACGACGCGGACTTCGTCGAGTTCTGGTGCGTGCAGGTCGGGACGCGGGCTGTGCCGGGGAGTCCGCTGCTGGGGCTGGCCGGCCTGTGCCTGGGACACACCGCTCGACGCTTCGGCCGTCTCAGCGATGAAGCCCTGGCCCTGGCGGAGTCGCTGGCGGCGCGGGCTGAGGCGGAGCCGACGGACGTGGACGGCCGCGCCGTCGACGGCTATGACGACGTGCGGAGCTTCCTGCACCTGTGGTGATGCCGCCTGCCGTAGCGGGTCAGGCGGCGTTCGCCCTGCTCACGAGGGCTTTGAGGCGCTTGTCGGCGGCGTTCTTGTTCCGCCAGGTGATGTAGCGGCGGATCATGCTGCCCTGGGCCTTGTGGCTGGGGTGGTCGGTGCCGTCGAGGGCGAAATAGCGCAGGGCGGTGAACTGGGCCTCGATCCGGTTGAGCCAGGAGCTGTTGGTCGGGGTGTAGGCGATCTCCACGTTCTTCGCCGCGGCCCAGGTCCCGACCCGCTGGCAGCGTTTGGTGGTCAGGTGCGGGGAATAGTTGTCGCAGATGATCGCGATGCGCGTGCCAGCGGGGTGGAGGGAGCGCAGGTAGCGGCAGAACTCCAGGAACTTGGAGCGGTTCTTGGTCTTCTTGATGTGGCCGTAGAGCCGGTCCTTGCCCAGGTCGTAGGCGGCGAAGAGGTGCCGGACCCCGTGCGGGCGGGTGTAGGTCGCGCGGCGTCGCCGTCGGGGCTCGCGGTCGGGGTCCTTGTGCTTCCCGCCGCGTTCGGCCCACTGGCGGCCGGGGTGGGGTTGGAGGTTGAGCGGCCCGAACTCGTCGAGGCAGAACACGACCTCGGGTTCGCCGGGCTCGGGCAGGACCTCGCCGTCGGCGATGGCGTAGAGGTGCTCGACGCGGGCCTTCTTGACCGCGTAGTCGGGATCCTTCGAGGTCTTCCAGGTCTTCAGGCGTTGAAAGGTGACGCCCTCCTCGCGGAGCAGGATGCGCAGGCCCTCGTGGCTGATGTCGTCGACCACCCCCTCGGCGACCAGGAAGTCGGCCAGCTTGACCAGGCTCCAGGTCGAGAACGGCAGGCCGTGCTCGACCGGCCTGGACTTGGCGATCTTCTTGATCTCGCGCCGCTCGGGCAGCGTGAACGTCTTGGGTCGGCCGCCCTTGTACTTCGGGTAGAGCGAGGCGAAGCCGTCGGCGTTGAAGTTGTGGATCACGTCCCGGACCCGGTCCGGGCTGGTGAACGTCACCTCGGCGATCTCGGCCACGTCCATGCACTGGGCCGATAACAGCACCATCTGGGCCCGCCGCCAGGTCACCACCGACCCGGTGCCCCGGCGGATGATCCGCAGCAGCCGCTGCCCCTCGTTGTCATCGATCTCGCGGACCCGGACACGCT
>NZ_JBEXZD010000223.1:0-1646 GCF_040628575.1 Streptomyces sp. NPDC006393 | reverse complement strand
GCCGCTGTTGTTTCGTCGCTCGGGGCGGGGTGGTGGACGGTGCAGTGGAGGGTGTCCTTGACGACGTCGGCGACGATGGTGTCGCCGGGTTCGGCGTCGCCGGCGAGCAGGAGGGTGGCGATGCGGTTGTCGAGTTCGGTCTGGATGGTGCGGCGCAGGGGGCGGGCGCCGAACTCGGGCTGGTGGCCGTGGGCGACGAGGAGTTTCCTGGCCGCCTCGGTGACCTCGAGTTTCATGCCCTGGGCGTGGACGCGGTGTTCGCTCTGGTCCAGCAGGTGGCCGACGATGTCGGACAGGTCGTCCTGGGTGAGGCTGTGGAAGAGGATGATGTCGTCGATGCGGTTGAGGAACTCGGGCAGGAACCGCGTGCGCAGCAGTTCCATGAGTTCGTCCTTGAGTTCGGTGACGTCGCCGTGGTGGTCGATGATGCGCTGGGCGCCGATGTTGGAGGTCATGATGATGACGGTGTGGCGGAAGTCGACGGTGCGTCCCTGGGCGTCGGTGAGGCGTCCGTCGTCGAGGATCTGCAGCAGGGTGTTGAACACGTCGGGGTGGGCCTTTTCGACCTCGTCGAACAGGATGACGCTGTAGGGCCGGCGGCGGACCTTCTCGGTGAGCTGTCCGGCTTCCTCGTAGCCGATGTATCCGG
Organism: Streptomyces sp. NPDC006393; assembly: GCF_040628575.1. Taxonomy (NCBI): domain Bacteria; kingdom Bacillati; phylum Actinomycetota; class Actinomycetes; order Kitasatosporales; family Streptomycetaceae; genus Streptomyces; species Streptomyces sp. NPDC006393. The sequence goes on along the minus strand of NZ_JBEXZD010000223.1, from coordinate 997 downwards.
GCGGGGCGCCGACCAGGCGGGCGACGGTGTGCTTCTCCTGGAACTCGCTCATGTCGAAGCGGATCATGCGGTTCTCCTCGCCGAACAGCAGCTCGGCGAGGGTCTTGGCCAGCTCGGTCTTGCCCACTCCGGTGGGGCCCAGGAAGAGGAAGGAGCCGACCGGCCGGTTCGGGTCGCCCATGCCGGCGCGGTTGCGGCGTACCGCCTGGGACACGGCGGTGACGGCCTCGTCCTGGCCGACGATCCGCTCGTGCATCTCCTCCTCCAGCCGCAGCAGCCGGTCCTTCTCACTGGACGTCAGCTGCGCGACCGGGATCCCCGTCCGCCGCGAGACCACATCCGCGATGTCCGTGGCCGTCACCGACACCACGCCCTCGCGACGCTCCTGGATCCCGGCCAGTTCGGCCTCCGCCTGGTCGATCTGCTGTTTGATCTGGGAGGCCTTCTCGAAGTCCTCCACCGCCACCGCCTGGTCCTTCTCCCGCTGCAACCGCGCGATGCGGTCCTCCAGACCCACCAGCTCGGTGGAGCGGTCCGCGCCGCGCAGCCGCACCCGGGCGCCGGCCTGGTCCATGACGTCGATGGCCTTGTCGGGCAGGAACCGGTCGGAGATGTAGCGGTCGGACAGCTCGGCGGCCGCGGCCAGTGCCCCGTCGGCGAACCGCACCTGGTGATGCGCCTCGTAGGCGTCGCGCAGGCCCTCCAGGATCTGCACGGTCTCCTCCACGGTGGGTTCGGCGACCATCACCGGCTGGAACCTGCGCTCCAGAGCGGCGTCCTTCTCCACGTGCTTGCGGTACTCGTCGATGGTCGTGGCGCCCACGACGTGGAGTTCACCGCGGGCCAGGGCGGGCTTGAGCATGTTGGAGGCGTCCATCGACCCCTCACCCGTGGCACCGGCGCCCACGACGGTGTGCATCTCGTCGATGAACAGGATGACCTGCCCCTTGGCCGCCTGCACGTCCTCGATGACCTTCTTCAGCCGCTCCTCGAACTG
>NZ_JBEXZD010000222.1:0-1746 GCF_040628575.1 Streptomyces sp. NPDC006393 | reverse complement strand
ATGATCGTGTCGACGGCCAGGGCGGTCTTGCCGGTCTGGCGGTCGCCGATGATCAGCTGACGCTGACCGCGGCCGATCGGGGTCATCGCGTCGACGGCCTTGTAGCCGGTCTCCATCGGCTCGTGCACCGACTTGCGCTGCATGACCGTGGGGGCCTGCAGCTCGAGGGCGCGGCGGCCGGACGTCTCGATCTCGCCGAGGCCGTCGATCGGGTTGCCGAGCGGGTCCACCACGCGGCCGAGGTAGCCCTCGCCGACGGCGACGGACAGGACCTCGCCGGTGCGGGTGACCGGCTGGCCCTCCTCGATGCCGCTGAACTCACCGAGGACGATGGCACCGATCTCGCGCTCCTCGAGGTTGAGGGCGAGGCCGAGGGTGCCGTCCTCGAACTTCAGCAGCTCGTTGGCCATGGCCGAGGGCAGGCCCTCGACCTTCGCGATGCCGTCGCCGGCAAGGGTGACCGTACCGACCTCCTCGCGCGAGGCCGCGTCCGGCTTGTACGACTGGACGAAGTTCTCCAGCGCGTCCCGGATCTCCTCCGGCCGGATCGTGAGCTCCGCCATCTGGGTTCCCTGCTCTCCTTGTTGGGCCCGAAGTTTCACTTGGGGGGTATTCCACGAGTTCGGGACTCCCCCCAATAAGAGGTGAATCCTCTGCACGGCCCAACCAGGGCCGTCGTGTACGTCTTGCGTGTTGAGTTGCTGCTAGCTCGCCATGCGCCGGGCGGCGTCGTCGAGCCGGTCCGCGAGGGCGCCGTTGATCGTCTCGTCGCCGACCTGCACCCGGATCCCGCCGATCAGCTCGGGGTCCACGTCGATGTTGAGGTGCATCTGGCGGCCGTAGAGCTTGGCGAGGGCGGCGCCGAGGCGCTGCTTCTGCCGGTCGCTCAGCGGGACCGCCGTGGTGACGACGGCGACCATGCGGTTGCGACGGTCGGCGGCGAGCTTGGACAGGGACTCCAGTCCCGCTTCCAGGCTACGTCCCCGCGGCGCGGTCACAAGGCGCGTCACCAGACGCTCGGTGGTCGGCTTCGCCCGGCCGCCGAGCAGCCGGCGCAGCAGCTCGACCTTGGCCGAGGTGCGCGCGGCCCGGTCGGTCAGCGCCGAGCGCAGCTCGGTGCTGGAGGAGACGATCCGGCCGAAGCGGAACAGCTCGTCCTCGACGTCGTCGAGCGTGCCGGACCGCTGGGCGGCGGTGAGGTCGGCGAGGTTCGCCAGCTCCTCCAGCGCGTCCACCAGGTCACGCGACTGCGACCAGCGCGAGCGCACGATGCCGGCCACCAGGTCCGCGGTCTCGCCGCCGACCTGGCCGCCGAGCAGCCGCTGGACGAGCGCGGCCTTGGCGTCGCCGGGCTGCGCCGGGTCGGTGAGGACCCGGCGCAGGCCTGCCTCGCGGTCGAGCAGCGCGGTGACGGCCGCCAGCTCGTCGGCGAGCTTCGCGGCGTCGACGGAGGTGGAGTCCGTCAGCGCGTCGAGACGCTCACGTGCGGCGGTCAGAGCCTCGCGGCTCGCTCCGGTCATCGCGCGGCCTCGGCCTTCTCCTCGAGCTCGTCGAGGAAGCGGTCGATCACGCGGCTCTGCCGGGCGTGGTCCTCGAGGGACTCGCCGACGAGCTTGCCGGCCAGCTCGGTGGCGAGCTTGCCGACGTCCTGCCGGAGCACGGACGCGGCGGCCTTGCGGTCGGCGTCGATCTGGGCGTGGCCGGCGGCGACGATCTCCTCGCGCTGACGCTGGCCCTCGGCCCGCA
>NZ_JBEXZD010000221.1:0-1844 GCF_040628575.1 Streptomyces sp. NPDC006393 | reverse complement strand
CCGGGCCGCTGGACATGTACGCCGCCCGCTGCCGCCTGGACGGCTACACCCAGGCGATGGACGCCGCGGGCCACGGCGCGGACCAGTCGCTCGTCGCGCACGGGGACTTCACGGAGGAGGGCGGCCGTGCCGCCATGCGGAAGCTGCTGGAGCGGCATCCGGGCATCGACGCCGTCTTCGCCGCGTCCGACGTCATGGCCAGCGGCGCCCTGCACGTTCTGCGCCAGACGGGGCGGCGCGTGCCCGACGACGTGGCGCTGGTCGGCTTCGACGACTCGACGGTCGCCCGGCACGCGGACCCGCCCCTGTCGAGCGTCAGACAGCCGACGGAGGAGATGGGCCGCACCATGGCGCGGGTGCTGATGGAGGAGATCGAGTCGCGGACCACCGTCCGGCGCCACGTGGTGCTGTCCACGGACCTGGTGCTGCGCGAGTCCGCCTGAGCGCGAAGGCCCCGCGTCCACGCGCGGCGCTGTCCGGTGGCTGCCGCTGGTCCGGTGGCTGCCGCTCGCGACGGGGGCCGGCGTCCCGACGGCCCCCGGCAGAAGGCCTGTTCACGTGGTGTGCCGGGGGCGCACGGTCTCGGGCGTCGAAAACTTGCGTGAACACGCTGTTACGTCATGTTTCCGTCAACCCTCTTCCCACCGCTGTCGCGGCTTGTTATTTTCCTCAGCGCATTGGGAGCGCTCCCACATCCAACGGGGTTCCCGTTCACGGGAGTTGTCGCTTGCGGCAGCCGGTGAGGGAACCGTCCGGAACGTCCGGAAGGGGTCGGCGCTCCCCGCGCAGGTACCACCGCACCCGAAGGGCACCGGTTGCAGGGGCGCGCAACACGGGCCTTCGGGGAGCGCATCGTCAGTGAGCACGAGGCACTTCATGCGGACAGGAGGTACGGGCACACCAACGGCCGGCGGATCGTGGACGCGATCGACTCGGGACCGGCGACCACGGCCACACCATCGACCCCGTCGGCACCACCACCGTGACGGTCCACGCGGGTGGCACCAGCTCCGCCGGCGGCGACATCCGACAGACCTCTCGGGTGCGCGAGGTCCTCCCCCTCCCGCCCCGGGGACGGACCTCCGACAACCGATTCCCCGCACCGGGGCAGGACGTCACCTGCCCCTGCTCCCCCTCCCCCGTTGCCGGGCCCACCAGCGGCGCCCGGCGACCAGCCCGCACACGGCGCGGTGTGTCGCGGCTCCACCGGCGCGCGGTGTCACGCAAGGCCCCACCACGCGTCAGAAACCCCACGGAAGGAAGCCATCGGTGAAGAAGCTCCAACACCCCTCCAGATCGCGGCTGGGCCGCAGTCTCTCGGTGCTCTCGGCCCTCGCCCTCGGCTCGGCGCTGGCCGTGGCGCTCGCGCCGCAGTCCGCCTCTGCCGCCACCCGGGTCGACAACCCGTTCGTGGGGGCCAAGGGGTACGTGAACCCGGAGTGGTCCGCGCACGCCGCGGCGGAGCCCGGCGGCAGCGCGGTCGCCAACACGCCGACGGCGGTCTGGCTCGACCGCATCGCCGCGATCAACGGCGTCAACGGCGGCATGGGCCTGCGCGACCACCTCGACAAGGCGGTGTCGCAGGGCGCCGACCTGATCACTCTGGTGATCTACGACCTGCCCGGCCGCGACTGCGCGGCCCTCGCCTCCAACGGCGAGCTCGGCCCCACCGAGATCGACAAGTACAAGACCGACTACATCGACCCGATCGCGTCGATCCTGTCGGACGCGAAGTACGCGGGCCTGCGCATCGCCACCGTCATCGAGCCCGACTCGCTGCCCAACCTGGTCACCAACGCCGGCGGCACCGCGGGCAGCACCGACGCCTGCGCGACCATGAAGGC
>NZ_JBEXZD010000220.1:0-1973 GCF_040628575.1 Streptomyces sp. NPDC006393 | reverse complement strand
TCGACCTGCACGACGCCTTCGTCTCCCTGGCCTGCAGTCTCATCTGCTGGAGACGCCTCAAGAAGGCCTGCTCATGATCGTGTTACGAGCTCTAAGGACTGGCACGCGCCAGACACAAACAGGAATGGAGGGGAGGTGGGTACAACAGCCGACGAGCAGCGGTTCACTGAGCTGTACGTAACAGACGAGCAGTCATGCAAGAACGTTGGAGGGATTTGGGCCAATGGCTACTGCGGAAAATTCGGCAAACTTAGCGTTCCCGGCCGGAAGCCGGAAAACGTCCCGACTTTGAAGCCGTCCCCGGTGGGGCTGGCGGTGTTGGAATGCATAAGGTGTTTTTCCGACAGCTCCGTGCGCCACTGACCACAATGAAGTCTTTACTCAAGCCCGCAAGAGAGCCATCGTCATTAGTGCCGTCGCTCCAAGGGCCGCCCAGCACGCCGTCGCACCCACCACCCGAAGCCCACTCATCGCTGAGCGACTGCCCTCAGTCGCGCTACGACGTGACCACAGAGGATACGGCTCCGACCAGTAGTAGGCAGGGAAACCGAATGCGAATACCAGGGAGGCAATCAACCAATATCCAGCACTTGGCGAGCGTAGCTTCTTTCTTAGTACCATGTCCACGAGAGCGATGGCGCAACAGAATACGACAAGCCAAGCAAAGTGTGGCATCACTCGCAAATACATGACGGGAATGAACATATCAAGGATGCCCAGGTTATCGAACCGATCACCCTCCTCAAATGTTACCGTGTCGGCGTCTTTTCCCAGCCGATTCCTCATGTCTGCCGCGAATTGCTCAACCTCCGGCAAAAACGTACTATTGTTGTAATGATAAGTGAACTCGTAGTCTTGAAGGTACCCAGTGGACCAGTAAACCTGTACCTCATCGACATCAAAGCTGGCGACCTGCACCACGGAAACGTCACCGCTACGAGCGTCTTTCAGCAACTCTGCCGTGTCTGCCCGCGAGGGAAAGAGAATGGAGCACAGCCCCAAGAATCCTGCCGCAAGGACTACCAGAACCATGGCCCGGAGTATCCGGATGATCCATGACACCTTTGAATTCACTGCGATCGGCCTATGAGTCGACCAAATTACACGCACCCGAGTAGTCATCCGCCCACCGTTACGGTCCAGTAATAGATTTGCCTTAGAGTGCCCTGCTGCCGGCCTTCTGCGCGGTCAGGGAAGAGTGGATTATGGAGAAGGGATCCCAATCCAGTCCCGTTGTATGCAGCGAACGCAACAGTGAAACTCCGACTTTCACGGTCCACGTTGACCACCTGATAGACTTCTGTGTAAGACCCCATGAATGCCTCAGGTAGGCCTGACCCCTTACTGCCACCCGTGAGCATCCCCTGGACGTCTTTGAAGAAATTCGACTTCGGGTCTTTATAGGATGCACGCTTTCCAAGCTTGCTAGGGGAGATATCGAAGTCCGCACTCGAGATGACCTTGATCAGGTCACTCAAAATCTTTGAGTTGTGGTCATTCGAGGCCAATTGCTGCGTTATCTTGCTGCCTGCGCCGAAGACGTAAGTTCCCCCAGTTCCGTTCAGCCAGTCGTTCACGATGTCATTCATATCTTTGGTGGAACCCACCCCCATCAGATCCGCGCAGGCGGCCGCAGTGCCCGAGGTCACTGACGCACCCTCCTGACATGGACGGGTATTCATGCCCAGGGCCATGACGTACTTCTGGAGCTCAACGGCAAGTGCCTTATACAGGTCGCCCTTGACCTTCTTCGTCAGCGACGCAAGGGCTTGCTGGCAGGCTGAGTCACAACCTCCTGACTGTACATCACTCTCTTCTTTGCCGCTGTTGTTGGTGCCGCCGTTGCCACAGGTGTAGTAGCAGCCGCCGGCGCCGGTGGGGACTGTCCTGAAGTTTGTGTATGTCCTGGTGTGAACCGTCTGGCATGAGATGCGGTCTCTGCCGGGAAGGATCACGGATGGGCAGCAAGGACG
>NZ_JBEXZD010000219.1:0-2011 GCF_040628575.1 Streptomyces sp. NPDC006393 | reverse complement strand
AGCTGTTCGCGGTCAGCCAGGACGAGGAGTTCGCCCGGGTGACGGGGCTGCCGGTGCGCGCCCTGAACCTGCTGACGGCGGTCACGGCGGCGGTGACGGTGACGGTCGCGATGCGGGTGGTCGGCCTGCTGCTGGTCTCGGCGCTGATGGTCGTCCCGGTCGCGGCGGCCCAGCAGCTCAGCCGCAGCTTCGCCGCGACGTTCTCGATCGCCGTCGCCATCGGGGTGAGCGTCACGATCGGCGGCACGATCACGTCGTACTACCAGGACGTGCCGCCCGGTGCGACGATCGTGCTGCTGACCATCGCCGCGTTCATCGCCCTCACCGCGCTCGCCACACCGCTGGCCCGGCGCCGCGCCCGGGCACTGGCCGCGGCACGGCCCGCCGGGGACCCAGCGGAGTGCGCGATTCCGGCCAGCCGCGGGGCCGGGGACGAGATCGGCGTCTGACCCCGCGCTGCCCGGGCTGGCACAATGGCCCGGGCAGACGCGCATGTGCGTGCCGGCAGAAGGAGGCAACCGGTGACGACCGCTGGACCGCCCGTGAAGGGCCGCGCGACCCGGCAGCGGGCAGCCGTGGCGGCGGCCCTGGACGAGGTCGACGAGTTCCGCAGCGCGCAGGAGCTCCACGACATGCTCAAGCACAAGGGCGACTCGGTCGGCCTGACCACGGTCTACCGCACCCTCCAGTCCCTCGCCGACGCCGGCGAGGTCGACGTCCTGCGCACCTCCGACGGCGAGTCCGTCTACCGCCGCTGCTCCACCGGAGAACACCACCACCACCTGGTCTGCCGTGTCTGCGGCAAGGCCGTCGAGGTCGAGGGCCCGGCGGTGGAGAAGTGGGCGGAGTCGATCGCGGCGGAGCACGGCTACGTCAACGTGGCCCACACGGTGGAGATCTTCGGCACCTGCGCGGACTGCGCGGCGGCGCAGAGCTGACGGCGCCGGTTCAGACGCGGGGCAGGTGCTCGTCCAGAAGGACGCGCAGCCGGTCCGCGTCCTGCGGGGAGCGCAGCCCGCGCTTGGGCAGTACCTCGACGAGCAGGATGTTCGGGTCGCGGCTGAGCAGCACCATGCGGTCGCGGGTCTCGCGGTAGCCGCGGAAGACGGACCAGCGTTGCAGGAGCGTGGTGTGCGCGGTCTCGGCGGTGATGCCGGTCCCGGTCACGGCCGTGCGGTACTCGCCCTGCCAGGAGACGGTGCGCAGGGCGTGGTGGGCCTGGAGATGCGGGGTCGACCAGATCACGACGGCGCAGAAGACCGCGGTCACAACCGAGAGCACCGACATCCTCTCCGAGACCGCGGCCTGCACGGCGAGGGCCAGGAAGACGAGGACGAGGCCCCAGCGGACCAGGTGCAGCCGCCGCCTGCGCTCGCGCACCACGACACCGGCGCGGATGTCCGCGCGGTTCGGCCGGTAGACCAGTTCGACGGCGTCCTGTCGTTCGCCCGGCCGTTCGTCCGGCCGTTCGTCCCGCTGTTCGTTCCGCCCCATGTCCATGGCCATGAGGCGGGATCGTACCGCCGGTGATCAGTCCTCCTCGGTGCGGCCTTCCATGGCCAGCAGCTCCTCGTTCGGGATCGCGCCGCCGAACCGCCGGTCGCGGGAGGCGAACTCGACGCACGCCCGCCACAGGTCGCGCCGGTCGAAGTCCGGCCACAGCACGTCCTGGAAGACCATCTCGGCGTACGCGCTCTGCCAGAGCAGGTAGTTGGAGGTGCGCTGCTCGCCGCTCGGCCGCAGGAAGAGGTCCACGTCCGGCATGTCCGGGTAGTACAGGTACTTCTGGATCGTCTTCTCGGACACCTTCGCCGGATCGAGCCGCCCCGCCCGCACGTCCTCCGCCATCGCCTTCGCCGCGTCGGCGAGTTCGGCCCGGCCGCCGTAGTTCATGCAGAAGTACAGCGTGAGCAGGTCGTTGTCCTTGGTCTGCTCCTGCGCGACCAGCAACTCCTTCGCGACCGACTTCCACAGCCGGGGCATACGGCCCACCCACCGCACCCGCACGCCG
>NZ_JBEXZD010000218.1:0-2071 GCF_040628575.1 Streptomyces sp. NPDC006393 | reverse complement strand
CAAGCTGTGGAGGGGCGTGACGCCCGGCTCTGGGTGAGGTGGAGACATACGGCCGTGTGACCGTCGGGATCGTAGGATCGGCGGCAGGGCTCGTCAATAGGTCTGGACCAAAGGCGCGGTGAGCCGTGTCCTGCCGTACCCCGCCATGCCGTGAACTGACGCGAACGGAACGCCACTCACCACGTCCGAGGACCGGATCTCATGGGCGGTCCTCGTGGAGGGGCTCGCCGCGTAGGGCTGTCACAGACCGGGACGCCGTCTTGTCCTTGCTCAGGACAGTCCCTTTGTCCTTGCTCAGGACAGTCCCTGTTTGTTTGGAGGAACGCATGAGCGCTGAGCACGCACACCTGCCCCCGGGCGTCGAGGTGATCGCGGCCCTGCCGGAGGCGGCGGCCGGTATCCCGGACGGTGCCGAGGCCAGGACCGTCCGGGTCACCCTGCCGCCCGGTGACCCCGGCGCGCCGCCGCACCGGCACCCCGGGCCGCTGTTCGGCTACGTGACCCAGGGGGAGATCCTCTTCGAGCTGGAGGGGCAGCCGCCCCGGGTGCTCAAGGCCGGTGACGCCGTGTTCGAGCCCGGGGGCGACGTGATCCACTACCAGGGCGGCAACAACCTTCCGGACGCGCAGTCACAGCTGGTGGTGACCATGTTCGCGCCGCCGGGCTCCCCCGTCCTCACCGTGGTCAGCGCGGAGGAGCTGGCCGAACGGCAACACCTGCGGGTCCCCCAGGCGTGACGGCCACCAGTATTCCGGCTGTCTCGGCGACGAGGCCGTCGAGCGGGCCGGGCTGGTAGTGCTTCACGAGGCTGATCCACGCTGAGGATCACTCCCTTCCGACCGCCGTGACGGCCCCGTCATCTCCTTCGTGCCAGGGGCCGTCGCGGCGCCGGCCGACCGTCTGCTTCTCGGGTTCGCCCTGCCTCCGGCCTCGGTGGTGCCGTGGGCGCCATCCACGGCGCGCGTGGGGCCTGCCGCTGCGGCCGGTGTGCACCTACTCCTGGTCCGCGTCCCAGCCCTGTCCGCGCGGGCGCCACGTTCTGACGCCTCCGGGCCGTCGGCGGGATCTGCGGGTTCTAGGGTGACGGAACAGGGGACAGTCGTCCGATCGAGGAGATCCGATGGACACCACTCCGACAGGAGTCGTCGAGGCCGCCTTCCGTCACTACCGGTCACAGGACCGGGACGCGGCCCTGCCTCTCTACGCCGACGAGTTCACGTTCACCAGCCCGCAGGACGATCACATCGGCAAGGCGGCGTTCTTCGAGCGGTGTTTCCCCACCGCGGACCGGTTCAGGGAACAGCGGTTGCTCCACGTCACGGCCGTCGACGAGGAACTCGTCTTCGTCCACTACGAATACGAGCCGGCGACGGGCGGGCGGTACCGCAACATGGAGGCGATCACGGTCCGGGGCGGGCAGATCCGGGAGGTGCAGGTCTTCTTCGGTGGCCGGGTGTGAAGGCGCGCCCCGGCCCGTGCGACGCATGTACGGGACGGCGTGACATGGGTGTCGCCAGGAGGACGCACTGTCCCCGCGGCCACGTGCACCGGCCGGAGAACCCGTACCCGGATCCCTGAGGGTTCCGGCCGTGCCGGACGTATCGCGCGGAGAGGGGCAGGAGCCGGCGAGTTCCCCCGGCCGTGTGAGCTTTTGCGGCACGTGAGAGGGTCTGAGGCGTGAGTGAGACACCGACGAACACCCTGCAATACCGCTTCGACGGCCCGGAAGACGCCCCAGTTCTCATCCTCGGCCCCTCACTCGGGACGACATGGCACAGGTTGTAGAGACCGTCCAGGGGCGTCTATGCCAGTCCACTGCGGGCATGAAATTGCAGGTCGGAGCCTCTTGGTCCGAGAGTGTCTGCCCAGTTGGTGATGGCTGTGTGATACGCGGGTGATATGGCGAGGCCCCGCCGAGGTCCGTCCTGGCGGGGTCTGGGCCCGGATCCGTGAGACGTCGAAGCCGCACCGGAGCGCGGTGCCGGCCATGTTCTGCTGCGTGGCCTGCACGAACCGTGCGTCGTTCGCGACCTCGCCGAAGTTCCAGCCCTCCCCGTACAGGATGATCTTC
>NZ_JBEXZD010000217.1:0-2224 GCF_040628575.1 Streptomyces sp. NPDC006393 | reverse complement strand
GCGAGCTATACTTAATCGTTGAATTTCCCCACCTGATAACGTCTCTCCATCCATCGTTATATATTCTTCCAACGATAAATGAGCCCCGACCGGCTTCCCGGTCGGGGCCACCCCTCCTTCGTCCTACGACTGCCTCACCGCGGGAATCAGACCTCGCGGTCGTCCTCGCCGCTCTTCGGGCTCTCCTGGGAGGCGACCTCGGACGCGTCCCCGGACCCCTTCTCGGACCCCTTCTCGGACCCCTTCTCGGACCCCTTCTCGGACCCGTTCTCGGACCCGTTCTCGGTCCGGTCCGTGCCCTCGCTCTCGTCGAGCGCGTCGGTGAACTCCACGCCGTCCAGCTCGGCCAGCCGGTCCGAGGCGTCGGTGCTGCCGTCACGGTCGGCCTCGACGGCCTTGGCGAACCACTCCCGCGCCTCGGCCTCCCGTCCCACGGCCAGCAGCGCGTCGGCGTAGGCGTACCGCAGCCGCGCGGTCCAGGGCTGCACGGAGTTGGAGGCCAGCTCGGGGCTCTGCAACGTCACGATGGCCGCGTCCAGTTGCCCCATGTCCCGCCGGGCACCGGCCGCGACGAGCCGCATCTCCACCTGCCCGGACTTGTCGAGCTTGTGCACCTCCGGCGCACCGGCCATGTCCAGCGCCTTCTCCGGCCGTCCGAGCCCACGCTCGCAGTCGGCCATGACCGGCCACAGGTCCACGTTGCCCGTCATCCGCCGGGCGGCCCGGAACTCGGCGAGCGCCTCGGCGTACTTCTGGCTCGCGTACGCCGCGAAACCGGCCGCCTCCCGTACGGCGGCGACACGGGACGCGAGCCGCAGGGCGACCCTGGAGTAGCCGTAGGCGGCCTCCGGGTCCTCGTCGATGAGCCGCGCGACCATCACCAGGTTCCTGGCGACGTCCTCGGCGAGCGTCTTGGGCAGGCTCTGCAGCTCCTGCCGTACGTCCTTGTCGATCTCCTCGCCGGTGACCTCCTGCGGGATCGGCAGCCGCTTGATCGGCTCCCTGTCGCGGTCGCGGTCACGGTCGCGACCCCGGTCCCGGTCCCGCTCGTCACGGAAGCGGCCACCGCCACGGCGGTCGTCGCGCCGGTCGTCACGGCGGTCGTCCCGGCCGCGGAAGCCGCCGGGGCGGCCACCACGGTCCTCACGACGAGGGCCGCGTCCGCCGCGGTCGTCACGCCCACGGTCGTCCCGCGCGCGGAAGCCTCCGCGCTCCCCGCGCTCGCCTCGCTCACTCCGGTCGTCGCGCCGCTCGTCCCTGCGGTCGTCACGGCGGTAGGAGGGGCGGTCGTCGCGGCGGAAACCACCACGGTCCCGGTCACGATCGCGGTCCTCGCGCCGGCCGTAGCCACCACGATCGCCATCGCGCCGATCATCACGCCGGTCATCGCGGCGGTCGTCCCGACGGAAGCCGCCACGGTCGTCCCGCCGGTCATCGCGACGGAAGCCGCCACGGTCGCCACGCTCGGCGTCTCGGCGGTCGTCTCGGCGGTCGTCCCGACGGAAACCGCCACGGTCGGGGCGTTCGGAGCGGTCGTCGCGGCGCGCGTAGCCGCCGCGGTCGTCACGCCGGCCGTAACCACGGTCGTCGTCACGGCGGCCGTATCCGCCGCGGTCGTCGTCACGACGGAAGCCGCGGCGGTCGTCCCGCCGGTCATCGCGCCTGTCGTCCCTGCGGTCGTCGCGCCGCTCGTCCCTGCGGTCGTCACGGCGGTAGGGGGGGCGGTCGTCGCGGCGGAAACCGCCACGCTCACGGTCACGATCGCGGTCATCGCGCCGGCCGTAGCCACCACGATCGCCATCGCGCCGAGCATCACGCCGGTCATCGCGGCGGTCGTCCCGACGGAAGCCGCCACGGTCGTCCCGCCGGTCATCGCGACGGTCATCGCGACGGTCATCGCGACGGAAGCCACCACGGTCGCCACGCTCGGCGTCTCGGCGGTCGTCCCGACGGCCGTAGCCACCACGGTCGTTGGCACGGCGCGGACCACCGCGGTGTCCGCCACGGTCACCGCGTTCGCCACCGTCCCGGCGGCGCTGATCACGCTCCGGACGCTCATCGGGAGAGTTGGTGGACATCGGTGACTCCTGTCTTCGGTACCGCAAGCATTGTAAAAACGAAAGGACCCCTGGTCCCAGCTGAACGCTGGTGACCAGGGGTCCTCCAAAGATTGTTCGGCGGTGTCCTACTCTCCCACAGGGTCCCCCCTGCAGTACCATCGGCG
>NZ_JBEXZD010000216.1:0-2309 GCF_040628575.1 Streptomyces sp. NPDC006393 | reverse complement strand
CCACCGGATGCCGCCGTGGCGGACGACAGGCCCCTCCGCCGGGGAGATCACCGCCCGTCCGCTCCGGGACGGCGCTTTATCTATAGCAGAAATACCCTTAACTGGTATTACTAAAGCAGTATTTGTATCTGCCTTGTTCAATTTTTCAGCTATTTTGTGTCCTATTTTTATATTTTCTTCTACCGTTGTTCTCATTAGTGTCACTGAAGGGTTATGTTGATATAACAATCTATTTTTATATTGTTCGGGAACTGTTTCTTTAGGACCAAAATTCACCATATCTAACGCCCCTAATGAAACTACTTGAGGTATATTATTTTCTATAGCAGCATCTAAGCGTGATTCACCTGCAGATAATACACCACCACATAACTGGTCTGCCCATTCTGTTGTTGTTAAATCTAACACTCCTTCAAAGTAACCACTTCGAATCAAATCCTCCATAGCTTTGCCACCTGTACCTGTTGCATGAAATATAACAACTTCATAACCGTGCTGTTCTAGTATTTCCGTTGCCTGAGTCACAACAGGTGTAGTTACACCAAACATACTTGCTGCAATCAATGGTTTGTCTTCGTTGAAATCAAGTTCATAATCAGACAACATCCCTCCCAGAGCATTGATAGCATTCATGAAAATTTGTTTTGAAATTTTATTTAAACCTGCTATGTCTACTATGGACGGCATCATAAATATATCTGAAGTACCTACGTATTGGGAGATGTCGCCAGAAGTCATAGTAGATACCATTACTTTAGGTATTCCTATAGGTAATTCTTTCATACCAGCAGTTGCTATAGCAGTTCCACTAGATCCTCCCAATGATATTACACCATCAAACTTCTGTGCTTCGAATAATTTTAATAATAGTGATTGCATACCTTTGGCTAACATATCCGTAGCATACGCTCTATCCGACTTTCTGATTAATTCCGTTATGTCTACATCTACTTCATCTAAAACCTGTTGATTTGTAATATCTACTGAAATTAACGAATCATACACGCCTGTATGAATCATTAGTGTGTTAAAACCGAGTCTTTCAATTTCATCCTTAACATAGCTAAATTCTTTTGCTTTTGTATCAAATGTACCAATAATTGCGACTGTTTTCATTTATACTACACCCCCCTTTTAAATGAACTATCAAGGATATTGTAGCGCTTTCATTAATTGATAAACATGTGTTTAAGTATTCTCAATTTGTTGTTTTGTAATGAGTAGGTGACAATCCATATTTTTGCTTAAATAGTTTACTAAAATGTGCATAATCATTGTAACCAACCGAATCTGCAATTTCTTTAACCGACTGATTTGTATTAAGCAACATATGTTCAGCTCTGGCTAAGCGGTACATCACTAAATATTCTTTAAATGATTTACCTATGACTTGTTTAAATAATTTACTCAAATAAGGGCGTGATATATATAAAATGTCAGCAAGTTCATTTAAAGAAATATATTCATAATAATGTTGATGAATGTATGCTTGCACAAAATCAATATACTCTTCAGGACTTTTATCCTTCTTATTCATAAACGAAATCATATGTTCGTCACTTGAATATTTAAAGTTATCAATTGCTACTTTTAAGCCTTCTTCAGTAGGAATACGTTCAAATAATGAACCTCCAATATAACCATTAATAAATTCATTCTGATCACATAAATATTGAAAATCTTGTTGAGTTTTAATAGGTCCGCCATATAGCATAATCATTTTTTCTTGGAGAATACCTTCATTAAATGAGTGAAATATTTGTTGAATCAAATGATTTGTATATTGAAGTGATTTAATTTGTTTTGTTCCCAAATCACCTCCAACTGACAACCCAAGATGTAAACATATGATATCAGCTCCCGCATCAAGCATTTGTTTAGTTTGAATTTCATTAAAAACAAATGCAGTAGTAAACATTCCCTTTTGTTTGGCTATCCTAATTGCCCTAACTTCTTGATCGTAACCTAAATTATTTTCTTCTAAATAATTTCTAAATTGACCATCAATCAAACCAACCGTTGGATAATTATTAATACCAAATATACCTCTATCCTTTAAACACGAAATAAAATTTTCTATATTAATAGTAGGATCCGTTGCCATTAAACCAAAAATGATTGGAGTATCTATTTTTTTAGTAGCAATGTCTCTATCAAATATAGACAAATTCAAATCATTACTGTTTGATGCAGCTAAGTATGCTCCTAAAGAACTCACTCCTCTGTTTCGAAAAACCGGCGACCCGCACGGAACTCGCCGAGCTCATCGACGCGGAGAACGTGAAGGAGCTCGCCGCGCGCTTCGCCGG
>NZ_JBEXZD010000215.1:0-2462 GCF_040628575.1 Streptomyces sp. NPDC006393 | reverse complement strand
GTACCGCTACGGCGACGACCTGCGCCGCGTGCACTGGCGGTCCACCGCGCGCTACGGCGAGCTGATGGTGCGCCGCGAGGAACAGCCGCAGCGGGAAGAATCAACAAAAGGTAACTAGAGATAACGTTTTTGATTATGCTATTGCAGCTATAAATAAAGTGGGAAATGCAGATTTATTAAAATTTCAAGAACCTGAATACAATGGTTAAGAATGGACAATTAACGCTAATAATAAATCCGGTGCAGGAGCTAATACTATCGTAGTTAAAGATGATGGAACGGTGCAAATTTGGAATGGTCCTAAAACATCTATAGACTATGAAACTAAAATTGAATTATAATCAAAAAACCAAGATTTACATTAACACTTACGAGTGAAATAAATCTTGGTTTAATTTTTGCGGATTTATAGAAACTTTCGACACTGTAAAGTAAAAAGAAAATAACTATCATAATAAGATCAATAAAAGAAAATATAGAAATATTAGATATAGAATAGCAGCAACTAGATAAAATTATACAAAAACATCTCAAATTAAATAAGGTATCCAATGATTAAAAAGCATAAAATCATAAATAATGTCTTATTTTATTGATGCAGAATAATAAAACCCAAATTTTAATTGAGCGTCAACTAAAGATCCTTTCGCATAATAACCATTTTTTTCCTTTCCTACACACCCAATTAATGGATTTGAAAGTAAATTTAACATATTATCTACTTCTTCTTTAGTTAAATCTTCATCATTAAACTCATCTATGCTTTTTATAAGCATATAAATTTCACGTATAGTTAATATACCTTTTGTAAATTCGTCATCACTATTTTCTATTAAAGTTTTTATAATCGATTTAAATAATACATTATATCTACGCATTCTATTATATGTACTATCCAAAACGCTTATATCTACTTCTCCTACTTGATTAAATAATTTTTTATATTCAATTGCTTGTAAAGGATATACTTGATGCCTTTTCACTAATAATTCAAGATTATCAATATCCAATAATAAAACTTGATTGTTTTCAGCAAATCTTTTCAATCTTCCATTAAAATTTTTGCCAACTATTACTATAAAATCTGCATCATGCTTCTTTTTATGTTCTTTAAGCGCATCAAAATTCACTAAGTTTTCAGTAATTATACCTTCCTTATTTGTCTTTGCCTCAATAGCTACCTTATACGTATAATCTGGAACTGTCCTAGCAGTTAATAAAATATCTGTAGTGCCTGATTGCGCTAACAATTTAGTTTTAAAACCTAGTTCAATAAATGTTTTTTCTAATAATTTTTCGAAATCGTGCGGACTAGAAGATTTAGTTGAAGCTAAGCGAACTTCTTTTAATAAATTTTGATAACTACCTTCATTATTTTTTAATAACCCAACTCCTTTATTTGAAGAGTTATTAATACTCATTTTACCTTTTAATACTGATAATAATAACTGACCACGATTTGATAATTTTAACTTTTTACCTTTATCATTCAAAATCAATTTAGCATTTTTTAAATGGGCTATTCTTTCTCTAATTCTATCAAGTCTTTCAGAATTCATATTAAACTCAGTTACACCTCTAGCAATTAATTCTTTAGGCTCTTGAGGGGACTCTTCTAACACGAAAAGTATTTCAAAAATATACTTATATTCTTTGTTTATAAAAAATAATAGATATAAATCTGGACGGTCAGAATTTAAAAGTTTAATACCATAATCTGAAGTTTCGTAAACTTTTTCTCCAATTCTATCTATAATTTTTAAATTAGTTAGAAATGTTAAAAAACTATTTACAGATGATTCCTTGCACTTGAACTTATCATTAATATAATTACTTAATGACTCTGTATCTTTAGCATTTAAAGTAAATTCTATTATGTTTAATATCAGTTCAGTTGCTTTTGCTCTACCTCCTGGAATATAACCTAATCCATCTTTTCTATCAATGTTGTTGACGTTCCAACCTAACTCCTCAATCCATTCTGGTAATTTAATTAATTTTTCTTTTGCAGTTATATCTTGAACATATTCAGATATATTAAAAGATTTCAAAGGAGGATATTTTTCTATAAAATTTCTTCCCTCTTGGTTAATAACATATAACTTTTTATAACTCATTGAATTAATTAAACCTAAATCATTTAACCACGCTAGTCGCTCATGAATCTGTCCGTTTTGTTTCCAAGACATATTATAATTTTCATTTGCATAGTTTAAGACTTCTTTAGTAGTTTTAGGTTCTTTTATAAAAAACAATAACTCAGATATATATTTCACATGTAATTGCAAAAATTCAGCTAAATTTTCTCTAATACTTTCTTCTTCAAAATTTATTAAACTCTCTGTGAGGTAATACTTATTTTCATTATCTTTTTTTTATAAATTGATATCTTAATAGTATTTCTATGCCCGCCACGGCAGCCGCAGGGCGAGCGCCGGCCCGTGGACCACCACCGCCGCGGC
>NZ_JBEXZD010000214.1:0-2684 GCF_040628575.1 Streptomyces sp. NPDC006393 | reverse complement strand
TGCCCGGTATGGACGGCCTGGAGGTCGCCCGCCGGCTGCGCGCCGACGGTCACACCGTGCCCATCCTGATCCTCACGGCGCGCGCCGACGAGGTCGACACGGTCGTCGGCCTGGACGCGGGTGCCGACGACTACGTCACCAAGCCCTTCCGCCTCGCCGAACTGCTCGCCCGGGTCCGGGCCCTGCTCCGGCGCGGTGCCGCCGAGCCGCAGCAGCCGCCGGCCACGCACGGCGTGCGCATCGACGTCGAGTCCCACCGCGCCTGGATGGGCGACGAGGAGCTCCAGCTCACCGCCAAGGAGTTCGACCTGCTGCGGGTCCTCGTGCGGGACGCGGGCCGGGTCGTCACCCGCGACCAGCTGATGCGGGAGGTCTGGGACACCACCTGGTGGTCGTCGACCAAGACCCTCGACATGCACATCTCGTGGCTGCGCAAGAAGCTCGGCGACGACGCGGCGAACCCCCGGTACATCGCGACCGTGCGCGGCGTGGGTTTCCGCTTCGAGAAGAGCTGAGCGCCCGCTCCAGGGCCGCTCACGAGTGCTTACGGGTAAGTACGGGTAAGAGGTCATGCGCCGTCGACTGATCCAGTCCACGCTCGCCGTGGTGCTCGTGGTGATCGCCGTCTTCGGCGTCTCCCTGGTGATCGTGGAGACCCGCACGATCAGCAACAGCGCCCAGGAGCGGGTCGACTCCGAGGCGCTCCGGCTGGCCAGCATCGTCGACGGCCGGCTGCTCGGCGACGAGACGGTCGACGCGCGGATCCTGCGCGACCAGGTGGCTCCCGGGCAGTACGCGGTGATCGGCATTCCCGGCCGGCCGGCCATCGAGGTCGGCACCAAGCCGGACGGCGACGTGATCCACTCCACCGCCAAGGGCGAGCAGGGCGAGACCGTCCGGATGGAGGAGTCCCGCTCCTCCGTCACCCGCGAGGTCGGCCGCACGCTGCTGATCATCGGCCTGGTGGCGCTGCTCGCGGTGGTGGCGGCGGTGCTGCTCGCGATCCGCCAGGCCAACCGGCTCGCCTCCCCGCTGACCGACCTCGCCGAGACCGCCGAGCGCCTCGGCTCGGGCGACCCGCGTCCCCGGCACAAGCGCTACGGCGTTCCGGAGCTGGACCGGGTGGCCGATGTGCTGGACTCCTCCGCCGAGCGGATCGGCCGGATGCTCACCGCCGAGCGGCGCCTGGCCGCCGACGCCTCCCACCAGCTGCGCACGCCGCTGACCGCGCTGTCGATGCGCCTGGAGGAGATCACCCTCACCGACGAGCTGGAGACGGTGAAGGAGGAGGCGAACGTCGCGCTCACCCAGGTGGAGCGGCTGACGGACGTGGTGGAGCGCCTGCTGACCAACTCCCGCGACCCGCGCACGGGCTCCGCGGTCTCCTTCGACCTCGACGAGGTCATCCAGCAGCAGATCGCCGAGTGGCGGCCCGCCTACCGCAGCGCCGGCCGCGCGATCGTCAGCTCCGGCAAGCGGCACCTGCGGGCCGTGGGCACACCGGGCGCGGTCGCCCAGGTGCTGGCCGCGCTGATCGAGAACTCCCTCATGCACGGCGGCGGCACGGTGGCGCTGCGCACCCGCGTGACCGGCAACCAGGCGGTCGTGGAGGTCACGGACGAGGGTCCTGGCGTCCCCGCCGACCTGGGCGCGCGGATCTTCGAGCGGACGATCAGCGGCCGCAACTCCACCGGCATCGGGCTGGCCGTCGCCCGCGACCTGGCCGAGGCCGACGGAGGCCGCCTGGAACTCCTCCAGGCCAAGCCGCCGGTCTTCGGACTGTTCCTGTCCCGCACGCCCCCGCTGAAGAAACCGGCGGACGCCGAGCCGACGGTGCGGTAGGCGCGGTGCGGTAGGTGCACTGCCCTGAGAGGAGGGCGCCGGAGGGGTCGGTCAGCGGGAGACCCTGGTCGGGCGCGGCCTCTTCGCCTGTGCCTCCGCGTGGAGGAACGACTCCGCGTCGGCCACGGCCTCCCGGGCGGGCAGGGCGCGGAAGACCCAGGTGCGGTAGGACCAGAAGCGGAACAGGGTCGCGATGCCGATGCCGAGGAACTTGAAGACGTTGCTCTGGAGCGGGCTGTCCCAGCCGAACCCGTAGGTCGCCAGGTACAGCACGCCGTTCTCGATCACCAGTCCGACCACGCTGAACAGCAGGAACAGGGTCAGTTCCTTGGTGCGGCCGCTCTTGTCGCGGTCCCGGTAGGTGAAGTACCGGAAGCCGACGTAGTTGAAGACGATCGAGACGACGGTCGCGATGACGCTCGCCCGCACCACCTGGAGATCGGTGACATGCCGTACCAGGTTGAACACCAGCAGGTTGACAAGGAGCCCCGCTCCGCCCACCGCACCGAACTTGGCGACCTCCCGCCAGAGCCGGCCGACGCGCCGCAACAGCGCGTCCCGGGGCATCGCGGGCGCCGATCGGTGCCCCGAGGAACCACGTCCCATGGTCGTGCAGGCCCCCGTCCGGGTCGATTGCGTCAACCACGCCATGCTAACCAGCGGCCGGTGACCGCGCCTGGGGACCGGCCATGAGCCGGGGAACGGGACGGAAAGAGAGCCGGAAGAGACCCGGAAGATACCCGGAAGAGACCCGGAAGAGACAGGGAAGAGCGCACGAAACGGTCGGGGGGGAGGACGAGCGGTGAGCGGACGCACGGCGGGGAATCCGGCCAGGGTGGCGC
>NZ_JBEXZD010000213.1:0-2759 GCF_040628575.1 Streptomyces sp. NPDC006393 | reverse complement strand
AGCCCGTACTGCACCGCGGTGGCCCCGGCGCACCCGTACCCGCTCAGCGACATCCCGAGCGCCCCGATGCTCCCGAGCTCGCGGGCCAGCTCCCGGACGACCGGCAGCTCGCCCGTCTCGTACCACTCGGCGACATGGGGCAGCACGCGGTCGGCCGCCCAGTCGCGCACGGTGGCGCGGACGGCGAGGTCCTCCGGGTCCAGCAGATCGTCGATCCCGAGCGGGTCGGTGGGGTCGAAGGGGGGCAACGACGACTTCGGGGACGGGGACATGCGGGCACCCTCCGGAACGGCGACTGAAAACTAGCAGCGCTAGTTATGTGGCTCTGGCCCGACGGTACGACGCGGCGGTCGCCGCGTCCACCCCGCCGGTGATCATGTCCACTGCGTCAGTGATCACATCCGTCCCGCCGATGATCACACGGACACGCTCGAGCGTGCGACCTCCCGCTGGGCGGGCAGCTCCACCGCCGCCGCGTCCGACTCGCCGCACTGCATCACCCGCGGCAGGCGCAGCGCCGCCACCGCGCCCAGCAGCAGCAACGCGGCGCTCACCAGCAGCGTCACATGCAGCCCGTGCACGAAGGAGTCCCGGGCCGCGCGCCGCAGGGACTCCCCCGCCGGTCCGCCGAGCCGCGCGGCGACCTCGTAGGCCTCCCCCAGCGAGTGCGACGCCGATCCCGACGCCGCCGCCGGCACCCCTGGCACCCGCGCGAGTCCGGGCGCGTAGGCGGCGTTCATCACCGTGCCCAGCAGGGCGATGCCGATGCCCGCGCCCAGCTGGTAGGACGTCTCGCCGATCGCCGCCGCCCCGCCGGCCCGCTCGGCCGGCGCCTCGCTCAGCATCGACTCGTACGCCCCGAACAGGGTCGTCTCCAGGCCGAAACCCAGCAGCACGAAACCGGACAGCAGCAGCCCGGCGTCGTCCCTGCCGCCCATCGCGGTCAGCACCACCACCGCGGCGGCCGTCAGACAGAACCCGGCGCACACCATCCGCCGCGGCCCGAACCGCCTGAGGATCCGCGCCCCCAGCAGCCCGGCCGCCATCGCGGCGAACGTCAGCGGCAGCAGCCGCAGTCCCGTCCTCAGCGGGGACAGCCCCAGCACCAGTTGCAGATACTGCGCCGCGATCAGCTCCAGACCGACCAGCGCCAGCATCGCCAGCACGATGCAGCCCACCGCCGTGCTGAACGCGGGCCGCGCGAACATCCCCAGGTCCACCAGCGGATGCGCCCGGCGCCGCTGCCGCCGCACGAACGCCACCAGCAGCACCACGCCCACCACCAACGGCCCCAGGGTGAGCACGCTCAGCACCGGCTCCTCGGCGCCGAGCCGCTTCACCCCCAGCACCGTCCCGAACAGCCCGCCCGCCGCCATCAGCGCCCCGACCACGTCCCAGGGCCCGTCCCGCTCGCCCGTCGACTCGGGCAGCAGCAGCCGGCCCACGGGGAGGCTGACCAGCATCAGGGGGATGTTGACGAGAAAGACCGAACCCCACCAGAAGTGCTCCAGCAGGAAGCCGCCGAGCAGCGGCCCGACCGCCGCGCCCACCGCCGCGACCGCGCTCCAGACGCCGATCGCCAGCGCCCGCTCGCGCCGGTCGGGGAAGACCTGCCGCAGGATCGACAGCGTGGCCGGCATGATCATGGCGCCGCCGACCCCGAGCAGCGCCCGGGCGAGGATCAGCGTCTGGGGGTGGGCCGAGAAGGCCGCCACGGCGGAGGCGACGCCGAAGAGGGCGTAGCCCAGCAGCAGGATCCGTCTGCGGCCCACCCGGTCGCCCAGCGTGCCGAACAGGATCAGCAGCGAGGCGCAGACGAGGGGGTAGGTGTCGACGATCCAGAGCAGTTCGATGGCGCCGGGCCTGAGGTCCTCCGTGACGGCGGGCACCGCCACGTGCAGGACGGTGGCGTCCACCGCGACCAGCAGCAGGCTGACGCAGAGCACGACCAGGACGACCCAGCGGTTGGCACCGGCCCCGGCCGCCCGACGGCGCAGCCGAGCGGCGGCCGCGGTCGTCCCGGACATGTACGTACCTCCCAGATGAACCCTCGCCGTCGGCGGGCCCGCGGGGTGGGGACTCCCCGCGGCGTGGCCGGAGCGGAGCGGTGGTCTCCGGCCCGCGCGACGATGTGCGAGTGACTCGTCAGCGTACGCCAGTCCGATCCGGTGCCGCGTGGCCCACCTCTCAGACTTCGCGGCCAACCCGTGTGGCGTACGCCACTGCCCTCCGGGCCGCCGGGGCCTGTCGCGCGGCAGGTCCTGGGCCCGGCTGTCCGGCCCGCCGCGCGCCCGGTCGATAATCGAGTCCGTGACCGATCTTGCAACGCGCGTGGCGGTGGCCCGTCCCACGGCCCTGCGCCGGGCCGCCCCGGCGCTCCTCGGGTACGCGGCCGTCCGCGCCCTGGGCCTGGTGGCCCTGGCCGTCTGGAGCGCGGCGCGCGACAAGAGCGCGTACACCCTGCTGACCGCCCGCTGGGACTCCCTCTGGTACGCGAGGGTCGCCGGGGGTGGCTACGGCTACGAGGTGCGGCTGCCCAACGGCGACGTCCATTCCGACCTGGCCTTCTTCCCGCTGCTGCCGTGGCTGGAGCGGCTGCTCGCCGCGGTGGGGCCGCTGTCGTACCCGGACGCGGGCTTCGTGGTGAGCCTGCTCGCCTCGCTCGCCGCGGCCTGGGGGATCTTCGCGGTGGTCGACCATGCGTACGGCCGCCGCGCCGGCGTCCTCGCGGTGCTGCTGTGGGCGGTGCTGCCGGTCGG
>NZ_JBEXZD010000212.1:0-2765 GCF_040628575.1 Streptomyces sp. NPDC006393 | reverse complement strand
CTCCGGGATGATGGGCCTGCCCGACAACGAGGATCCCGACTGCCTCTGGCAGGCCGACCTCGACGAGGCCGCCGGGCACCTCGTCGCCGTGATCCGCGAGGTGCGCCCGCAGGTCCTCGTGACGTACGACGACAACGGCGGGTACGGCCACCCCGACCACATCCAGGCCCACCGCATCGCCATGCGCGCCGCGGACCTGGCCGCCGACCCCGCCGTACGGCCCGACCTGGGCGAGCCCTGGCGGATCGCCCGGGTGTACTGGAACCGGGTGCCGCGCTCCGTCGCCGAGGCCGCCTTCGCGCGGCTCCAGGACGACCTGGCCGGGCTGCCCTTCGCCAAGTCCGCCGCCATCGAGGACGTACCGGGTGTCGTCGCCGACGAGCGGATCACCGCACGGGTCGACGGCACCGCCCATGCCGCCGCCAAGGCCGCCGCGATGCGCGCCCACGCCACCCAGATCGAGGTGGCCGAGCCCTGCTTCGCGCTCTCCAACGAGCTGGCCCAGCCCCTGTTCACCACCGAGTACTACGAACTGGTGTGTGGAGAGGGCGTCGCGGGCGTCCACGGCGACCTGTTCGCCGGGATCGCCGGGATCGCCGGGAACACGGAGGCCGACGGGACCGGGGAGGCGTCATGAGCCCCGCCGGACGGGAGCCCGCCCACGGCTCCATGCTGGCCCAGCCCCTCAAGCCGCCGTCCGCCGGGCGGGCCGCCGCCTACCTGGGGCTGTTCGTGCTCGGCGCGGTGGTCGGCCTGGCCGGGGCGCTGGTGCAGGCCGCGTGGTTCCCCGGCGGGCTGCTGCTCGCCCTCGCGGGCTCCGCCGGGCTGTTCCTGGGCGCCGCGCGGGCCACCGGCGGCCGGGGCGGTGCCGTGGCGGGCGCGGCCGGCTGGATGGTCGCCGTCGTGCTGCTCACCGCCAGCCGTCCGGAAGGGGACTTCCTCTTCGCCGCGGGCGGCGGCTCCTACCTCTTCCTGCTCGGCGGCATGGCTGTCGCTGTGATCTGCGCCACTCTGGGCCGCGGGCGGCAACCGGACGGTCCGTGACGTCCGACTTGGCGAATGACGTACCGCTTCTTCCCAGCGCCGCCGTGCGGGTCCCGTGTGGGTTTCCCCGGCGGTCCCGGGATGCCGGCCAGATGTGGCCAGTATGGTGGTGCGCGCCGCCGAGCCGCCCGCACAGTCAGGTCGTAACGGGCGGCGGAGCCAACCGGGAGAACCTGCCTTGAGTCGTGAAACTGACACTCCGTCCTCCGGGCCCAACGGGCGCGGCGGAGCCGCCTACCCCTCGGGGACCCCGCCGTACGGCATCCCGGCGGTGTCCGACGACGGCGCGGGCGCGGGCCGTTCGGCCGCGCAGCCCGAGGAACGCAAGACCGAGACCACACTGACGACCCGGATCCGGATCAACATCCCCGGGTCCCGGCCGATTCCGCCGGTGGTCGTGCGCAAGACCGTCAACGAGGCCGAGGCGGAAGGCCAAGGGGCCGAGGGCCCCGGCGGTGCTCAGGGTTCCCAGGGGCCCCAGGGAGCCCCGGGGTCCGACGGGGCCAAGGTGCCCCTGCCGACCAGGGGGTCCGCGCGGGCCGACGGAACGGGCCAGGGCGCCGGCGGTGACGCGCGGACGCCTTCGGGCGCCGCGGAGGCCTCCGGCGACGCCGAGGGCGCCGCCACGGCCGGGGACAAGACGACCAGCGACTGGTTCGCGCCCCGCAAGTCGCAGACGAAGAAGGGCGGCCAGGGCGGCGGCGGCACCAACGGCGCAGGGCTGCCCGGCGGTTCGGGCGCGCCCGCCAACGGGTCCGGAACGGGCCCCGGCACGCCTGGTGCGGGACCGTCCGGCGCGGGCGCTTCGGGCGGTTCGCGGCCGGCGGCCGGCGGCCGGCCCGGTGGTGTGGTCGGCTCCATGAGCGTGCCCGGCGGCTCCGCGCGCGCCGGTTCCTCCGGCGGCGGGCTTCCCGGGGCCACCGGCGGCCCCGTCGCCCCCGGCCACGGCGGCGGCACCGGCTCCTTCGACGTGACCGAGGCGCTGGCGGCGGGTGCCCGCTCCGGCGGTTCCCGGCCCGGCGGCAGCGGCGAGCCGAGCCGCGACGACCTGCCGTTCTTCTCGGAGAACGGCGGGAGCGGCCAGAGCGGCCAGAGCGACCGGGACGGCCACAGCGGCCACGGCGGCCACAGCGACCCGAACGGGCCCGGTGGCCTGAGCGGCTTCAACGGGGCGGGCGTCCCCGGCGGGCCCGGCCGGCCCGGCGGAGCGCAGGGGCCCGCGGGCCCGACCGGCGGTCCGGTGACCGGCGACGGCCCGTTCCCGCCGCCCACCGGCGGCGGACCCGCGATCGCCTCCGGCCCGGCCGGCCCCGCTGGTTCCGCCGGTCCGTCCGGCGTCCCCGGCGCGCACACCGCACGCCCCGGCGGCGGCCTGAGCGACGACACCGCGATCCTGACCCCGCAGCAGCCCGCCCCCGAGCCGGGCACCCCGGGCTACGCGGGCCGTCCGGACAACGTCTCCGGACACACCGTCACCAGCGGCATCCCCGTGGTGCCGCCCGGGACCGAGTCGCCGTTCGCGCCGGGCCCCGGCGGCCAGGCGGCGTCGTACCCGCTCCCGAAGCCGCCGGAGCCGGGCCGGCGCGGCCCCGCCGCGCCCGCCCAGTCCGCCAAGTCGACCAAGGCGCCCAAGAAGAAGGGCCGCAGCAAGGTGGCGCTGCTCGGCGTCGCCGTGGTCGTCGTCGCCGGTCTCGCCTACGGCGCCGGGCTGCTGATGAACC
>NZ_JBEXZD010000211.1:0-2842 GCF_040628575.1 Streptomyces sp. NPDC006393 | reverse complement strand
GACCGCCAAGTCCCGGCGTACGGTGCCGGTCGGCGAGCTCGTCACCGACGCACTCCTCACGCACCTTGCCGCACGACCCTCCAAGGAGTGGCTGTTCACGATGGAGGAGGGGGAACCGCTCAACTACCGCCGTTGGAAGACCGAATGGAACTGCGCTCGTAAGGAGCTGCAGAAGGCGGAGAACGAGGCGGCCGCGCGCGAGGGCCGCAAGCCCGTCGAGCTGTCCCACATGGTGACCCACGACCTGCGCCACTTCTTCGCCTCCGCCCTCATCGCCGGCGGAGCGAGCGTCAAGCAGGTCCAGATGGTCCTCGGCCACGCGTCCGCCGTCATCACGCTGCGGATCTACGCGCACCTGTGGCCGGGCGAAGAAGACCGCACCCGGACCGTCATGGACGCCGTTCTCGGCGGCCTGCGGACCGGGTGCGGACAGGTAGGCGATGCGACCCGCGAAACCGCAGGTCAGACGGCCTAGCCATAGATCAGGCCTTCTTGGTCTCCCAGAAGATCTTGTCGATCTGGGCGATGTAGTCCAGCGCCTTCTGGCCCGTGGCCGGGTCGGTGGAGGCCTTGGCGGCGGAGAGGGCCTTCAGGGTGTCGTTGACCAGCTGGTGCAGCTCCGGGTACTTCTCGAAGTGCGGCGGCTTGAAGTAGTCGCTCCAGAGCACGGAGACGTGGTGCTTGGCCAGCTCGGCGCGCTGCTCCTTGATGACGGTGGCGCGCGCCTGGAAGTGCGGGTCGTCGTTGCCGGCCATCTTCTCCTGGACGGCCTTCACCGACTCCGCCTCGATGCGGGCCTGGGCCGGGTCGTACACACCGCAGGGCAGGTCGCAGTGCGCGCTGACCTTGACCTTGGGGGCAAACAGGCGGGAAAGCATGGAGCATTCCTTCCTCGTGATCGTCTTCTCAGGTGGGACATTACTCCCTGCAAGGCGTGTTTTCGCGAGTGCCCCCTAGGGCTTAGGACAAAAGTCCAGGGTCAGACTGAGACTGGTGGAGGAACGGACCGGGGAGGTGCCGGGGATGCCGGAGCTGTCGCAGGAGACCGAGCGCAGGGGAGCCGCGCTGCCCTTCGGGCTGGCCGAGGTGACCGGGCCGTCCATGGTGCCCACGCTGTACCACGGGGACCGGCTCGTCGTGCAGTACGGCGCCCGCGTGCGGCCCGGGGATGTGGTCGTCCTGCGCCATCCGTTCCAGCAGGACCTGCTGGTCGTCAAGCGCGCGGTGGAGCTGCGCGAGGGCGGCTGGTGGGTGCTCGGCGACAACGCGTACGCGGGCGGGGACAGCACCGACTACGGGACCGTGCCGGAGGAGCTGATCCTGGGGAAGGTGTGGTTCCGCTACCGGCCGCGGCCGGCCGGCCGGCGCTCGCCGCTGGCGGTGGCGCGCTGGGTGCTGTCGGCGGCCAGGCCCGTGCTCTCCGACCGGTCGGCCTCCAGGCGCTTGCGGGCGCGGTAGGCGGCCACGTTGGCGCGGGTGGCGCAGCGGTCGGAGCAGTAGCGGCGCGAGCGGTTGGTCGAGGTGTCCAGATAGGCGTTGCGGCAGGGGGCGGCCTCGCACAGGCCGAGGCGGTCCACGCCGTACTCGGTGAGGTGGAAGGCCAGGCCCATCGCGGCGATCGCGGCGTAGCCGGCGGTCGCGTTGGACGGGTGGTCCGCCAGGTGCATGTGCCACAGCGGGCGGCCGTCCTCGTCGCGGTGATCGTGCCCGGAGATCTGCGGGCTCACCGGGAACTCCAGCAGCAGGGAGTTCAGCAGGGCCACCGCGAGGGTCTCGTCACCCTGGTCCGCCGCCTCGAAGACCGCACGCAGCCGGGCCCGCACCGAGCGGAAGCGGGTCACGTCGGCCTCGGTGGCGCGCCGGGCGGCCGAGGCGTTGCCGCCGAACAGGTCCCGGACCGCCTCGACCGAGGTCAGCGTGTCCTTGCCCCGGGCCGGTTCCTCACTGTTGACGAGACGTACGGCGTAGTCCGAGTAATAGGCCAGTTCCACTTGTAGTCCTTACGCGGGAGCTCTATGGTGACGAGCGCGACCGTGTAACAGACGGTCGTGCTTTCAGGGTATTACGCGAACGGCGTCAGGGAGGGCAGCGATGACGGACACGAGTACGGACACCACCGCGGCGGGGGCCGACTGGCAGGCCTGGCAGAAGAGCT
Source organism: Streptomyces sp. NPDC006393 (assembly GCF_040628575.1). Taxonomy (NCBI): domain Bacteria; kingdom Bacillati; phylum Actinomycetota; class Actinomycetes; order Kitasatosporales; family Streptomycetaceae; genus Streptomyces; species Streptomyces sp. NPDC006393. The sequence continues at coordinate 687 of NZ_JBEXZD010000211.1, read as the reverse complement.
GGGACCGGCAGCAGGAGTGGTACATGCCCGACCGCGAGGACCGCTTCCGCATCATGCTGGACATGGTGGAGGCGCTCGTCGGCACCACGCCGCGCGTCCTGGACCTCGCCTGCGGCACCGGCAGCATCACCGCCCGCCTGCTCGCCCGCTTCCCCGGGGCCACCAGCACCGGCGTCGACCTCGACCCGGCCCTGCTGGCCATCGCGCGGGGCACCTTCGAGGGGGACGAGCGGGCCTCCTTCGTGACGGCCGACCTGAAGGATCCGGCCTGGCGGGCCGAACTGCCGTACGACTCCTACGACGCGGTCCTGACCGCGACGGCCCTGCACTGGCTGCACCGTGAACCCCTCGCCGCCCTCTACGGTCAGGTCGCGGAACTCGTCCGCGACGGCGGTGTCTTCATGAACGCGGACCACATGATCGACGAGACCACGCCCCGGATCAACGCGGCCGAGCGCGCCCAGCGGCACGGGCGTATGGATCGGGCCAGGCGGGACGGCGCCCTGGACTGGGCCGAGTGGTGGCAGCTGGCCGCCGCCGACCCGGTGCTCGCCGGACCGACGGCCCGCCGTTTCGAGATCTACGGCGAGCACGCCGACGGCGACATGCCGTCCGCCGCCTGGCACGCGCGCGTGCTGCGCGAAAAGGGCTTCGCGGAGGCCCGCCCGGTGTGGTGCTCGCCGTCGG
>NZ_JBEXZD010000210.1:0-2882 GCF_040628575.1 Streptomyces sp. NPDC006393 | reverse complement strand
CGCGCGAAGGCGGCCTCGGCGACGGAGCGCGGCACCCGGTTCCAGTACACCCGGGCGATCCGCCAGGGCTCGCCCAGGTCGGGCCACCGGAACGACCGGTCGGGCGCCGCACTTGTGTGCGTCGGCATTCGATCGCTCGCGGGTACCCGTCGAGCCAAAATCAGTCACACAAGGGGATATTCTCGGCATCCGGGGTAGTGAGTGGAGCAAATCCGTTCCCAGATCGGTCAGTTGTGGTGCTGAATGGGAGTGCGGGGATACGCGACGGCGTGCGCCGGGCACAGCGGAAGGGGCGGGCGCCACTGGCGGCTGAGAGGGGTTGTTCGTGCCAGCTTTCCCACACAGCACCACATCGACAGCGACTGCGGTCGCAGTGCCACCATCGCTCGCTCTCCCGGTGATCGAGGCCGCGTTCCCCAGGCAACTCCACGCCTATTGGCCCAAACTCCAGGAGAAGACCCGCTGCTGGCTGCTGGAAAAACGGCTCATGCCGGCGGACAAGATCGAGGAACATGCCGACGGCCTGTGCTACACCGACCTGATGGCGGGCTACTACCTCGGCGCCCCGGACGACGTGCTCCAGGCCATAGCGGACTACAGCGCCTGGTTCTTCGTCTGGGACGACCGGCACGACCGCGACATCGTCCACGGCCGGCCCGTCGCCTGGCGGCGGCTGCGGCGCGCACTGCACACGGCCCTCGACGCACCCCGGGAACACCTGCACCACCAGGACACCCTGGTCGCGGGGTTCGCGGACAGCGTGCTGCGGCTGTACGCGTTCCTGCCGACGACATGGAACGCCCGCTTCGCCCGGCACTTCCACACGGTGATCGAGGCGTACGACCGGGAGTTCCACAATCGCACCGAGGGCATCGTGCCCACCGTCGAGGAGTACCTCGCCCTGCGCCGGCTCACCTTCGCGCACCGGATCTGGACCGACCTGCTGGAGCCGAGCGCGGGCATGGAACTCCCGGACGCCGTACGGAAGCACCCCGCCTATCGGCGTCCGGCGTTGCTCAGTCAGGAATTCGCCGCCTGGTACAACGATCTGTGTTCACTGCCCAAGGAAATCGCGGGTGACGAGGTGCACAACCTCGGGATAAGCCTTGTCAAACACGACGGGCTGACTCTCGAGGAGGCGATCGCAGAAATTCGCAGGCGCGTCGAGGAATGCATATCCGAATTCCTTGTCGCGGAGCGGGAGGCTTTACGTTTCGCCGACGGCCTCGCGGACGGCACGGTGCGGGGAAAGGAACTGAGCGCCGCCGTACGGGCCTGCATCGGCAATATGCGCAACTGGTTCAGTTCCGTCTACTGGTTCCACCACGAGTCCGGCCGCTACATGGTCGACAGCTGGGACGACCGGTCGACGCCCCCGTACGTCAACAACGAAGCGGCAGGTGAGAAATGACCGTCGAGTCGGTGAGGTCCGAGGCCCGGCCCGAGGCAGGACCGGAACTGCGTGAGCCGCCCGTGGCCGAGGGAGCGGTCCCGCTCCTCGGCCACGGCCTGAAACTGGCCCGCGACCCGCTGGCCTTCCTGAGCCGGCTGCGCGACCACGGCGACGTCGTCCGCCTCCGGCTCGGCCCGAAGACGGTGTACGCCGTCACCGCGCCCGCCCTCACCGGGGCGCTGGCCCTCAGCCCCGACTACATCATCGCCGGCCCGCTGTGGGAGTCCCTGGAGAGCCTGCTCGGCAAGCAGGGCGTGGCCACCGCCAACGGCCCGCAGCACCGGCGTCAGCGCCGCACCATCCAGCCCGCCTTCCGGCTCGACGTGATCCCCGAGTACGGGCCGATCATGGCCGAGGAGTCCCACGCGCTCGTGGCGCGCTGGCGCTCCGGCGAGGTGCTCGACGTCACGGCGGAGTCCTTCCGCGTGGCCGTCCGCGTCGCCGCCCGGTGCCTGATGCGCGGCAGCTACATGGATGCCCGTGCCGAGCGCATATGTGCCGCGCTGGCCACGCTGTTCAGCGGAATGTACCAGCGCATGGTCGTGCCCCTCGGTCCGCTTTACAAGGTGCCGCTCAAACCCAACCGCGAATTCAATCGCGCCCTGGCCGATTTGCATCTGCTGGTCGACGAGATCGTCGCCGACCGGCGGGCAAGCGGTCAAAAACCGGACGATTTGCTGACGGCTTTGCTGGAGGCGAAGGACGAGAACGGCGAGCCCATCGGGGAACAGGAGATCCACGACCAGGTCATCGCGATACTCACCCCGGGAAGCGAAACCGTCGGTTCCACGATCATGTCGCTGCTCCTCGTGCTCGCCGAGCACCCGGATCTCGGGGACAAGATCCGGGACGAGGTGAAAACGGTCGTGGGGGACCGGCCGGTCGCATTCGAGGACGTCCGAAAACTGAGGTACACCGCGAATGTCGTCGTCGAGACAATGCGGCTGTACCCGGCCGTATGGATTCTGACCCGGCGTGCGGTGACCGACACCCGGCTCGGCGGATACCGCATCCCCAAGGGCGCGGACGTCATCTACAGCCCGTACGCCGTCCAGCGCGACCACCGCTCCTACGACCGCCACGAGGACTTCGACCCCGATCGGTGGCTCCCGGAGCGGGCCAAGGCGGTCCCGAAGTACGCGATGGAGCCGTTCAGCGTGGGCAACCGGAAGTGCCCGAGCGACCACTTCTCGATGGCCGAACTCACGCTGATCACCGCGGCGATCGCCTCCGCCTACCGCTTCGAGCAGGCCCCCGGCTCCGATCCGAGGCCGCGCATCGGCATCACCCTGCGCCCGCGCCGCCTGCTGCTGCGGGCCCTGCCCCGCTGACCGGCCGGCGCCCGGCCGACCCTCGCCTTCGGCGCCCTCGCGATCGTCCAGTCCGCCCTCGCCACCGGCCTGGCACTGTGGATCCTCGGCCTGAAGGT
>NZ_JBEXZD010000209.1:0-3059 GCF_040628575.1 Streptomyces sp. NPDC006393 | reverse complement strand
GCCGCGAAGCTCGCGCAGGGCCCGGCGATCGCGCTGCGCGCCGCCAAGGAGTCGGTCGACACCGGTCTGGAGACCGACATCGACACCGGCCTCGCCGTGGAGCGGAACTGGTTCGCTGGACTGTTCGCCACGGAGGACCGCGAGCGCGGGATGCGCAGCTTCGTGGAGGAGGGCCCGGGGAAGGCCAAGTTCCTCTGAGGACCGCCCGCTTGCCCCTTGCTGTCGACGGGACGTCCGATCGCGGGTCCCTCGATGGGACGGTTCTGCGAGCCTTGAGGGGGCCTTGAGGCAGCCTTGAGGCCGATCCGTCGAGGGGGCCGGACGATCGCCGCCGGGCGGGCCGTCCGCGCAGGTCGGCCGGGCTGTTCCGGAGGCCCAAGTGTCGTCGGCATATGCCGGGCGCATGGTGGACAACAGGGGCGCTCGGGGGGCGTATTCCGCCGGAACGGCCACGGAGGCCGCCGCGGACGGCCATGATGGGGGCATGGCGGGGCTGGAGGGCATCGAACAGCCGCGGGGACAGGGACGTTCGGCCGCGGCACGCTGGTCGCCCGCGGTCGAGGACGACCGGGCGCTGAACGCGCTGGACCTGTACGGCAATCCGACGGAAGCCGAGGTTCCGTTGCCGTCCCGTCCCGAGTCCGCGGCCACCGCTCGCCGGCTCGTCCAGGTCGTCGTCCTGCGCCAGTGGGGCCTGACCCCCAAGCTGACGGAGGACGCGGTCCTGCTCGTCTCCGAACTCGTGGGCAACGCCGTACGGCACACCGGCGCCCGCGCCTTCGGCCTGCGCATGCGCCGCCGCCGGGGCTGGCTCCGCGTCGAGGTCCGCGACCCCTCGCGCGGACTGCCGTGCCTGATGCCCGTTCAGGAACTGGACATCAGCGGCCGGGGCCTGTTCCTGGTGGACAAACTGTCCGACCGCTGGGGCGTGGACCTGCTGCCCAGGGGCAAGACCACCTGGTTCGAAATGCGCGTCGCGGACCGCTGACCCCGCACCCCGCCGGACCCGGTCGAACCCGATGAGCCGGACCCGACTCACCGGGGGCAGCCGCTCCGGACCCGGCAGGAGCTGGTACCCGCACCTGCCGGGTTCCGGCCCGTCCGGCTGTGGGCTGCTTGCTGAACCCGGCGTGGACCGCTTGCCCGCACCCACCCAGGACCGCCGGCCGAATCTGTCGAGGCTGTTGGCGATCCCGTCGGCCCCGCCCCGACCGTGCGTGGGTCGCCGGCCGTACCCGGCGCGGTCCGCTGGCCGTGCCCGCTGGGCCTGGCGTGACCGGCCGTGGGCCGCCGGCCGAACCTGGCGAGGGCTGTTGGCGGAACCCGCAGGGCCTGGCGCGACCGTCCGTGGGCCGTCGGCCGGACCGGGCGAGGGCCGCTGGCCGGCCCCGCTGGGCCTGGCTCGCCCTGTCGTGGGCCGCCTGACCGATGCCCCGTGGCCGCGTGGCTTGACCAGTCGTGGACCGCTTGCCGAACTCGTCGGCCTGGCGTGACCGTCCGTGGGTCGCCGGCCGAACCTGGCGAGGGCTGTTGGCGGAACCCGTCGGGCCTGGCGCGACCGCCCGTGGGCTGTCGGCCGGACCAGGCGCGGGCGATTGACCGGCCCCTCCGGGCCTGGCTCGCCCTGCCGTGGGCTACCTGACCGATGCGCCGTGGTCGCATGGCCGGCCCCGTCGTGGGCCGTTTGCCGAACTCGTCGGCCCCGGCGCGACCGTCCGTGGGCCGCCGGCCGTACCCGCCGTGGACCGCTTGCCGAACTCGTCGGGCCTGGCGTGACCGGCCGTGGGTCGTGTTGGCGGACCTGGCGGGGACCGCGGGGGCGGACCGGTCGAGGGGTGTGGCTGACCGGGCCTCAGCACTCGGGCCGCGCGTGTGAATCGCCCGTTTTCTTACCCTGCGCCTCTTAAATGGTGCGGGTGACCACCACCGATCGCCGCGGCGTGCTCCGGGCCGGTGCCGGGCTCGTCGCCGGGGGCGCACTCACCACCGGGTGCTCCTCCACCGGTGCCGCCCCGCGCGACGCCGCGTCCGACGCCGCCCCGGACGCGCCGTCTCCCGCATCCTCGGCCTCGCGCGCCCCCGTGCCGCGCGTCTTCCCCCGGCAGCCCGCGCAGATCACCCACGGTCCGCGCGACAAGCCCCGCGTCGCTCTTACCTTCCACGGCCAGGGAGACCCCGAGCTGGCCCGCGCCCTGCTCACCGCGGCCGAGAAGCACGGCGCCCGCCTCACCGTGCTCGCCGTCGGCACCTGGCTCGACGAGCACCCCGAGATGGCCCGCCGGATCCTGGACGGGGGCCACGACCTCGGCAACCACACCCAGCGCCACGTGGCCGTCAACGCCCTGCCCGAGACCGACGCCCGCGCGGAGATCACCGGCTGCGCCGACCGCCTCGAACGGCTCACCGGCTCCATCGGCACCTGGTTCCGGCCCTCGCGCGCCCCCACCGCCTCCCCGCTGGTCCAGCGACTGGCCCGCGCCGCCGGATACCCGCACGTGCTCTCCTACGACGTCGACTCCCTCGACTACACCCGGCCCGGCGCCGCGGCCGTCACCCGCAAGGTCATGGCCGAGGTCCGCGACGGATCCGTGGTGAGCCTGCACTTCGGGTACGCCGACACGGTCGCCGCCCTCCCCGACGTACTCGACGAACTCGACCGCCGCGGCCTGCACGCGGTCACCACCACGGAGCTGCTGAGCTGATGCACCGCCCTTCACCGACCCGTACCGCCCGGGCCCTGCTCGCCGGGGCCGCCTGTGCCGCGCTGGCCGCGCTGTCCGCCTGCAGCGCCGGCGACTCCGGGCACCACGCCGACGAAGCCCTGGGCAGCAAGGCGCCCGCACGCCCCCAGCCCCAGCAGCGACAGGCCGCCGACGGCCTGCCGGGCATGCCACCCGTCCTGGACCCGAAGGACGTCTACGCCGCCGACCGCCCGAACAAGCTCTCCCCGGTGGTCAAGGACTTCCCCTCCCGGGTCTACGTCCCCAACACCAACTCCAACACCGTCACGGTCATCGACCCCGCGACGTACAAGGTCATCGAGACCATCCCGGTGGGCC
>NZ_JBEXZD010000208.1:0-3100 GCF_040628575.1 Streptomyces sp. NPDC006393 | reverse complement strand
TAGTGGTCGGCGCCGGCCTTCGGGGTGGACATCGCCACGACCTTGAGCTTGACGTTGGAGGAGCCGAGGGCGGCGTAGTCGACGGAGGTGTTGTAGGTGCTCGCGCCGCTCTCGCCGGTGAAGTAGTAGCGCAGGGTCACCGTCGACAGGTCCAGGGGGGCGGTGCCGGTGTTGACGACCTGGAGGCCGGGCTTGATCTGGTTGTCACCCGGGGCGGTGTCGTTGTTCTTGTACTGCACCTTGAACGCCCCGGTGCCCGTGCCGCCGCCCGCCTGGGTCGTGGCGGTGACCGCGGCGGAGGCCGCCGAGACGTTCCCCGCCGCGTCCTTCGCCTTGACCGTGTACGTGTACTTCGTGGACGCCGTGAGCCCGGAGTCGGTGAAGGACGTGGTGGCCGAGCCGCCGGCCAGGGTTCCGTCCCGGAAGACGTCGTAGCCGGCCACGCCCACGTCGTCGGTGGCCGCCGTCCAGGTCAGGGACACGCTCGTGGCCGTGGTCGCCGACACCGCCACGTTCTTCGGGGCGGTCGGCGGGGTGGTGTCGCCGGTGCTCGTGCCGCCGCCGACGATCAGTTCGGCGTAGACGGCGTACGCCATGGCGATGTCGGCCTGGGCCCAGAAGCGGTGGTAGGTGAAGGTGGGCGCGGACCCGCCGTTCAGGTAGGCCTGGACCTTCGGCCAGTCCGGATCGTCCTTGTACCACGAACGGATCGAGAGGAACGTCGACTTGGAGTCGATGGGGTCGCCGTTGGGCATCTTGCCCGACCAGCCGGACGGCACGTACACCGGGTCGCCGAACCGGCTGTAGTCCTTGCGGGTCTCCGGCGTCGAGATGCCCTTGGCGTCGGCGAAGGTCGCCATCACGTCCAGGAGCTTCTTGGCGAGGTCGGCGGAGGCGGTGTCGCCGGACTTGGCCGCGTAGTACGTCAGCGTCTTGACGTACGCGGCGGCCACCCCGACGTCGTTGCTGTAGTCCACCACCGACACGTGCAGGTTGCTGTTGCCGCCCGCCGAGCCGCTCAGCCAGGTGACCGGCTGACCGGTCCAGCTCAGGTTGGAGGGGATCTTGAAGTCGGTGGCGGTGACCGTCGTCTCGGACGCGGCCCACTTCACCCACTTGTCCAGGATGGCCTTGGCGGTGGCGTTCCCGGACACGTAGTAGTACTCGGCGAACCGCTCCATCGACCAGCACTGGAAGCCGAACCAGTTGTTGCTGGGCGGGTCGTGGAAGACCGGCTGCCAGTCGTAGGCCATGCCGTAGAACGTCGTGTCACCGGCCGGCGGAGTGCCGTACTGCCCGTCCCAGCTGTTGGTGGCGCCGCCCGCGATGGCGCCCTCCGCGGACTGGAGCCACTGGAAGAACTCCAGCTGCCGCTGAAGGCTCTTCGACCAGTCGCTCTGCGCGGTCGGCGACTTCGGGGTCAGACTGGGCACGCTGGACAGCGCCCAGGCGGCCAGCGGGTTCTGGTAGCCCTGCTGCGCGGCGCTGTCCCCGATCCGCCAGGCCCAGCCGCCGCCCGGTTCCGCACCGCCCCAGGCGTAGTACCACGACAGCAGGTAGTGCGCGGAGTCCCGTCCGGTGGCGGCCGAGCAGGAGTGCGCGTCGGTGCAGTTGCCGACCTTCTTGAAGTACTTGTCGAACAGCGAGTACCGCAGGAAGTCGCCCATCTTGGCGGCCTTGGCCACCGACGCGGAGACCGCCGACGCGTTGCCCTGGGCCGAGGCCCACCGGTACGCCCAGTACGCCGCCTGCACCGCCCGGGCGTCGGCGTCCGGGGCGTTGGTGTACTTCCACTGCTTGGCGTAGCTGCTGTCCTTGACGAACAGGTCGAGGTAGCCGTTCGTCCCGCCGTACTTGAACAGGTCGGTGGTCGGCTGCGGAACGGTCTCCCACACCGATTCCTGCGCGCCGCGCTGGTAGCTGTTGATGTAGGACGGGCCGGTGGCCGTGGGGCCGTTCTCCCCGCCGGTGCCCGGGGTGTTGCCGTAGCCGTAGACGTTGTCCACGTCCAGCAGCCAGTGCATCCCGTAGATGTCCGGCGTGCCGTAGGCCGAGTTCAGCTCGCTCGCGAGAGGGTCCTGGCCGACCGCCACCGTGCCGTCCAGCGCGGAGGGGTACTTGTCGACCTCGGGCCACTCCGGGGCGTAGGTGGCCGGAGCGCTCGGGTTGTAGGAGCCGTTGCTCGGCTGGTCGTCGTGGGTGGGGATGATGTACTTCTCGGCCGTGGCCCACGCGCTGTTGAACGGCGTCCAGTCGGCGGTCACCCGGCCGTAGGTGGCCTCCAGCCAGAACCAGAAGCTGAACGCCTCCGACGTGGTCTGGTGGCCGTGGTCCGGAGCCTCGACGATCAGTGTCTCCACGCAGTGGAACGGGATGCCCTCGGCGCTGAAGTAGCCGTTCGCCGGGTCCTTGATCTTCTTGTACTGGGTCAGGAAGGCCGTGGTGTACGGGTCGTCGGCGGCGGCCGCCGATGCCTTGGCCGCCGTGGCCGGGGTGGCCGCTCGGGCGAGCGTGGGCGTGACGGCCGCGCCGAGAACGGCGCCGCCGATCGCGGCCGCGAACCGCCTGCGCGACATTGGGGTGGACATGACATCTCCTGGGAGGGAAGGGGGCCTTCGGACGTGCCGCCCGGTGGTGAGGCGAAGGGGTCCGGAGACGGCGCCACCCTGGTGGTGGCGCCGTGCTCCGGGGCCCGGCCGCTGCCCGGAGCGGGGCGAGACGGGAGAGGGGCGGCCGGGCTGCCTGGTGGGATGCCCCGGGTGCGGGCGGCGAGGGTGCCGCTCCGGCACCCGGGGGCCTGTCAGGGTTCGGTGCCGACGGCGAGTGCGCCGTTCACGTACGCGGTCACCTTCGTGCTGTCGGCGTAGGCGGTGTTGGTGCCGCGGCTGTAGTCGTCGCTCTCGTTGAAGTTGGACCAGTCGCTCTTGTTGAAGCGGGCCTGGATGTCGCCGGTGGACTTGCCGGCGGCGAGGGTTCCGGCACCTGTGGTGAAACTGACCTCCAGGTAGTGGTCGGCGCCGGCCTTCGGGGTGGACATCGCCACGACCTTGAGCTTGACGTTGGAGGAGCCGAGGGCGGCGTAGTCGACGGAGGTGTTGTA
>NZ_JBEXZD010000207.1:1379-3357 GCF_040628575.1 Streptomyces sp. NPDC006393 | reverse complement strand
GTGGCCCCCCTTCTCCCGAAGTTACGGGGGCATTTTGCCGAGTTCCTTAACCATAGTTCACCCGAACGCCTCGGTATTCTCTACCTGACCACCTGAGTCGGTTTAGGGTACGGGCCGCCATGAAACTCGCTAGAGGCTTTTCTCGACAGCATAGGATCATCCACTTCACCACAATCGGCTCGGCATCAGGTCTCAGACACAAGCCAGGCGGATTTACCTACCTGACGTCCTACACCCTTACCCCGGGACAACCACCGCCCGGGATGGACTACCTTCCTGCGTCACCCCATCACTCACCTACTACCAACTTGGTTCAGCGGCTCCACCACTCCCCATCACTCCGAAGAGATCAAGGGCGGCTTCACGGCCTTAGCATCACTGGATTCGATGTTTGACGCTTCACAGCGGGTACCGGAATATCAACCGGTTATCCATCGACTACGCCTGTCGGCCTCGCCTTAGGTCCCGACTTACCCTGGGCAGATCAGCTTGACCCAGGAACCCTTAGTCAATCGGCGCACACGTTTCTCACGTGTGAATCGCTACTCATGCCTGCATTCTCACTCGTCAACCGTCCACAACTACCTTCCGGTGCTGCTTCACCCGGCAGACGACGCTCCCCTACCCATCACAGCACCCGTTGGGGCTTCTGCTGCAATGACACGACTTCGGCGGTACGCTTGAGCCCCGCTACATTGTCGGCGCGGAATCACTTGACCAGTGAGCTATTACGCACTCTTTCAAGGGTGGCTGCTTCTAAGCCAACCTCCTGGTTGTCTGTGCGACTCCACATCCTTTCCCACTTAGCGTACGCTTAGGGGCCTTAGTCGATGCTCTGGGCTGTTTCCCTCTCGACCATGGAGCTTATCCCCCACAGTCTCACTGCCGCGCTCTCACTTACCGGCATTCGGAGTTTGGCTAAGGTCAGTAACCCGGTAGGGCCCATCGCCTATCCAGTGCTCTACCTCCGGCAAGAAACACACGACGCTGCACCTAAATGCATTTCGGGGAGAACCAGCTATCACGGAGTTTGATTGGCCTTTCACCCCTAACCACAGGTCATCCCCCAGGTTTTCAACCCTGGTGGGTTCGGTCCTCCACGAAGTCTTACCTCCGCTTCAACCTGCCCATGGCTAGATCACTCCGCTTCGGGTCTTGAGCGTGCTACTGAAACGCCCTCTTCGGACTCGCTTTCGCTACGGCTACCCCACCCGGGTTAACCTCGCAACACACCGCAAACTCGCAGGCTCATTCTTCAAAAGGCACGCAGTCACGAGAGTGAAGCAAGCTCCACTCCGACGCTCCCACGGCTTGTAGGCACACGGTTTCAGGTACTATTTCACTCCCCTCCCGGGGTACTTTTCACCATTCCCTCACGGTACTATCCGCTATCGGTCACCAGGGAATATTTAGGCTTAGCGGGTGGTCCCGCCAGATTCACACGGGATTTCTCGGGCCCCGTGCTACTTGGGTGTCTCTCAAGCAAGCCGCTGACATTTCGACTACGGGGGTCTTACCCTCTACGCCGGACCTTTCGCATGTCCTTCGCCTACATCAACGGTTTCTGACTCACCGACCGGCCGGCAGACCGATCAAGAGAGATCCCACAACCCCGCACGCGCAACCCCTGCCGGGTCTCACACACATACGGTTTGGCCTCATCCGGTTTCGCTCGCCACTACTCCCGGAATCACGGTTGTTTTCTCTTCCTGAGGGTACTGAGATGTTTCACTTCCCCTCGTTCCCTCCACACTGCCTATGTGTTCAGCAGTGGGTGACAGCCCATGACGACTGCCGGGTTTCCCCATTCGGAAACCCCCGGATCAAAGCCTGGTTGACGACTCCCCGGGGACTATCGCGGCCTCCCACGTCCTTCATCGGTTCCTGGTGCCAAGGCATCCACCGTGCGCCCTTAAAAACTTGGCCACAGATGCTCGCGTCCACTGTGCAGTTCTCAAACAACGACCAACCACCCATC
>NZ_JBEXZD010000206.1:0-3681 GCF_040628575.1 Streptomyces sp. NPDC006393 | reverse complement strand
GCGTCAAGGACGGCCTGAAGGTCAAGGACGGCGTCGTCGCCAGCTTCCGCGTCATCGAACGCCACAAGGGCGACAGGGGCGACTACTGAGACCCGCCCCGCCACGTCCCTCGCACGGAACCCCGGCCCGCCGTAATCGGGCCGGGGTTCCGTGCGTCCGCCTCCGCTGTCGACAGCCGTTCACTGCTTCTTGGGTTTTGAACCACTGCATGGGGTAGGGGCCGTGGTGCGCCGGCCGCCATCCTCCACAGGCTTTCCGCAGGGATCCCACAGACTGCCGTAACGAGGGAGTGCCTCCAGCCCATGACCACCATCCAGGAACCGATGCGGCCGCCCCACCGTCTCGACGACGTGCCGGGCTGGTTCCCCGTGCTCGACCAGGTGCTCTTCGACTGGCTCCTGGAGCGGCAGGAGACGGCCGGGGTCCGCGGCGACCTGCTGGAGGTCGGTGTCTACATGGGCAAGAGCGCGATCTTCATCGGCCGGCACCAGCGGCCGGGTGAGAGGTACACCGTGTGTGATCTCTTCGAGGGCGACGCCCCGGACGACGCAAACCGGGCCGAGTCGGCGAGGTCCTACAGGGCGCTGACCCGGCGCGCCTTCGAGGAGAACTACCGTTCCTTCCACGACGAGCTTCCCCGTGTGCTCCAGGGCCCCAGCTCCCTGGTGCGCGCGGAGCTCGAGCCCCGCTCCTGCCGGTTCGTGCACATCGACGCCTCGCACCTGTATGAGCATGTGCACGGTGACATAGGAACCGCCCGCGACCTGCTGCTGCCCGACGGCATCGTCGTCCTCGACGACTTCCGGTCCGAGCACACGCCCGGCGTGTCCATCGCCGCCTGGGAGGCCGTGCTCAACCGTGGTCTGCACCCCGTGTGCCTGAGCACGCAGAAGCTCTACGGCACCTGGGGCGATCCCGAGCCGGTGCAGAGGGAACTGCTGGCCATGGCGCGGCAGCGGTCCGACTGCCATGTCAGTGTCCAGGAGGCCGCCGGGCACCGGATCATCCGGCTGAAGTCCAAGGGAATGCCGGCCCCGGTGTTTCCTCCGTCCCGGCATGCACGCCGGACCACCCGGGCGGCTTCCGACGCGTCGGCGGGAGTCCGGCCCGCACCTCGGCGCGGGAGCCGGGTGCGGCGGCTCGCCGTCGACCTGCTGCCACCGGTCGTCACGCGGGCGATACGCAACGCACGCGCGAGAAGGAACTGACCCGGCGCACGCCCGCCCGGCCGTCTCGCTGTCTCAGTCTTCGTCTTCGCCGCTCCCGTACGGCCTCGTGAGGATCTCCATGTTGTGACCGTTCGGATCTTCGAAATACGCTCCTCGGCCGCCGTCCCTGTGGTTGATCTCGCCGGGACGGTGATGGAACGGGTCCGCCCAGTAGGTCAGGCCCGAGTTCCGGATGCGGCCGAATATCGAGTCGAAGTCGTCCTCGGAGACCAGGAAGGCGTAGTGCTGGGGCGTGACCGTCTCGGTCGTGTCCAGATAGTCCAGGGTCACCCCGTTCTGAATCTCGACGGGTACGAACGGCCCGTACTCCGGGCGCACCTCGAGCCCCAGGATGTCGGCGAGGAACCGGGCCGAGGTGTGCTTGTCGTGCGCGGCCACGATCGTGTGGTTCAGCTCTACGGCCATGGGTCAGACCTCCTGCCCCATAGGTGCCAAGACCACACTCCAGGTTAAGCAGCCGCGGGACCCACGACCAACGCTCCAGGATGCGCCCGGGGCGGCTCGGTCACCACTCGTCGTAGTCGCGGAGCACCCGGAAGCTGCCCACGACGCCGTCGTCACCGAACAGGCCCCCCTGTACGGTGCTGGTCACCACGCCGTTGGTGGCGCCATGCGGCCCCACGGTGGCGACCGGAGAGCCGTTGTCACAGGTGAAGCCGCGGAAGACCTCGACGGTCCACTTGCTGTCGTTGAAGATGCTGAAGCTGCTGGAGCCCAGTCCGCTGGCCGCGGTGACACAGCCCTCGCCGGTCGCGGAGTAGGTGCGTTCGTTGAAGTAGATCCTTCCCTGTTCCTCATGGCCGCGGCCGCGTCCGCCGTCGTCCCGGTCGCGGCCCTCGTCCTTCTCTCCGCCCCCGCCACGGCCGGAGGGGGCCTCGGGAGCGGCGGGTCGTTGGGCGGGCCGGGCCGGCCGCTGAGCGGGGGCGGCCGCCCGGTGCACGGACGGGGCGGCCCGGTGGGCGGACGGTTTCGCCGGCGCCGAGTCGGTGGTCGCGGCGTAGGTGATACCGGCTGCTGCGAGGACCGCCGCGCCTACTCCGGCAGCGGTCACTACAAAGGTTCGCGTGGGCATGTCGCTTCTCTCGGTCTCGCGGACGTCGGCCGGACGACCGACCTGCGAGGAACGTAACGAGAGCCAACAACCCTGTCATTTCGGGCGTGTCGGCGGTGTGACAGCGTGAGTCCAGGTAGGTGGAAACACGACAGTCGCCGCATGACGGCGGACGCGGAGACCAGGGTTCGGCCGGTCCTCAGGTGGACGCGGGCACGCCATCGCCCGGCGCCGCCCGGACGACCTGGACGTCCAGTTCGATGCGGATGGTGGCGCCGATGGCGGCGATGCCGTGGGTGAGCATCTTCTGCCAGGTGAGGGTGAAGTCCTCGCGGTGAAGTTCGGTGACCGCCTTGCAGGCCGCACGTGTCTCGCCCGCCATTCCGGTCCCGAGACCCAGGTACTGGGTGTCCAGCTTCACCGTGCGGGAGACGCCGTGCAGTTCCAGCACCCCCGTCACGCTCCACTGGGAGCCGCCGCGGTGCACGAAGTCACCGCCGCTGAAGCGCAGATACGGGTGGACGGCGGCGTCGAGGAAGTCCGCCGAGCGCAGGTGGTCGTCGCGCAGTCGGACGCCGGTGTCGATGCTGTCCGCCTCGATGTAGACCTCGACCTGGGAGTCCCGCATCCGCTCGGCGATCCAGAGGCTGCCGGAGAAGCGGTTGAACCTGCCGTGGATCTCGGCCAGGCCTATGTGCCGGGCGATGAACCGGATCGCGCTGTGGTCCGGATCGATCTCCCATCGGCCCGGCCCCGGGACCGGCGGCAGCGGGGCCGCGGCCAGCTGGATCACCCCGGCCGAGGCCGTGGCGTCCGGGAACACCTGGACGGGCGCGCGGTGGGGCTGGAAGCCTTCGCAGAGCACCGACAGCTGGTAATCACCGGGCGGTACGGCGGCGGTGAAAAGGCCGTAGGCGTCCGTGCTCCCCTCCGTCACGGTCTGTCCGGCCCGGTCCAGGACCGTGACCGTCGCCTGCATCGGCACACCCACCGGGTCCACGACCTGGCACTCGGCCCGACCTGCCCCCTCGGGCAGGGGCAGGCCCCCGGGCGCGATCAGTCCGCTGCCGGAGCCCCTGGTCCGCCGCCACGGCAATGTGAACATGTGCGCGCCCTCCGTCGTCCTGTCCGAAAAACGACCCCACCCTGACAGGAACTGGATGCTCTTTACACCGGACGCTCGCGATACGGACCGGTAACGGTCCGTACCAGGTGCGACGCGGACCGTACGCACCGCCGGCCCGAGGGGAGGGCCGCGCCGACACCGAGGCGGCATCAGAGGCACCGAGAAGCACCATCGCCTGAATGTCAAGCAGCGACGCGCCGGGAGTTCCCGGCCCCCGGATGCACCGGAGGGTGAGGAGCCGTCAGAAGATCACCTCGACGGACCAATAGTCAGTC
>NZ_JBEXZD010000205.1:0-3782 GCF_040628575.1 Streptomyces sp. NPDC006393 | reverse complement strand
GCGTCGTATGGCAGGCCCGCGACGAACTGCTGGACCGGCGCGTGGCCCTCAAGTGCGCCCGCCCGGACGACGCCAGGGGCGCGCACCGGCTGATGAAGGAGGCCCGCTACGCCGCGCGGCTGCACCACCCCAATGTCGTCGCCGTGTTCGACTACGTCGCCGAGGGTGAGGCCTGCTGGATCGTCATGGAGTACGTGCCGTCGCGCAGCCTGGCCCAGCTGGTGGCCGAGCGCGGCCCGCTCTCCGCTCAGGAGGCCGGATCGATCGGCGGCCAGATCGCGGCGGCGCTCGCGAAGTCCCACGGCGAGGGCGTGGTGCACGGCGATGTCACGCCGGAGAACATCCTGGTCACCGACGACGGTGTGGCCCGGCTGACGGACTTCGGGATCGCACGCGCGCTGTGGAGCGAGGTCACCGGGACCGGCACGCACACCACGACGGCCACGGTGCGCGGCAAGCCCCGCTATCTCGCGCCCGAGGTGGCCCAGGGCCGGGCGGCGGACGCGAAGGCCGACGTGTTCTCCCTCGGCGCCAGTCTGTACGCGGCGATCGAGGGCCGCTCGCCCTACGGCGAGTTCGACCACGTCATGGGCTACCTGGCCCGGGCCCTCGAAGGGCACGTGGACGCCCCCCGGCAGGCGGGCCCGCTCACCGAACCGCTCACCGCGCTCCTCGAGGTGGAGCCCGGCAAGCGCCCCGACGCCACCGCGGCACGCACCCTGCTCACACGCGCCGTACCACCGCCCGCGCACATCCAGGAATACGTCCGGGAGCACCTGAACGAGAGTGCGCGCGGGGACACGCGGGAGACGCTGAGGCTCGGCCGGACGCTCGCCCTGCCGTCCCGCACGCTGTGGCTGCCGCGGAAGGCGCACCGCCGTCGCCGGGCGCTGACGGTCGCGGCGGCGGCCCTTGCCGTGGCGGGACTCGCCGCCGGGCTCGCCCTCCTCGGCCCCTGGACCTCCGGACACGACGACGGCGCCGGGCCATCCCGCGCCGCGAGTGCCTCGGCCACGGTTACGGTCCCGGCCCAGGCCGGTGCCATGGGCGACCTGCGGAGCGCCGACCCCTGCACGGTGCTTGACGCCGCGTCACTGAGCCGCTTCGGCCACACCCAACTCGCCTCGGCCTACGGCAAGTTGAACCGATGCGACGTGCTGGTGCTGAGCCCGGACGGAGACCAGACGGCCGACGCCGAGGTCGACTTCGCCGGCGATCCGCGGCAGTTCGACGGCGGCGTGCCCGTCAGAAGGGTCGGCAACGTCGAGGTCGCGTCCCTGGAGCGGGACGGGGACCAGTGCCTGCGCTTCATCAGGACCGCGGACGACAGGCAGATCGTGGTCAACGGCAAGCGGCAGGGCGCCGGCGCACCGGATCCGTGCGCCCTGTCGGACGCCGCCGTCGACCACGCGCTGACGGTGCTGGACCGGG
Source organism: Streptomyces sp. NPDC006393 (assembly GCF_040628575.1). Lineage (NCBI taxonomy): Bacteria > Bacillati > Actinomycetota > Actinomycetes > Kitasatosporales > Streptomycetaceae > Streptomyces > Streptomyces sp. NPDC006393. Next base: position 2,351 of record NZ_JBEXZD010000205.1, on the reverse strand, counting down.
GCCCGGTGCCCCGGCGTCCGGCGGCGTGGCCCGCCGACTCCCTGGGCCGGTTGGACGCCTGTGCGCTGCTGGATCCGGCGGCGCTCACACGGGTGCCCGGCCTCCGGCAGCGGCCGGCCGACCGCGGCTTCGCCGACTGGACCTGCGACTGGGCGAGCTCCGACGGTGAACGCGCCTACGTGCAGCTCCAGTTCACCCGGGACAACGACCTCTCGGACGACGGGAAGCCCGCCCGGGTCGCCGGAACGACCAGTTATGTCTCCCCGAAGGAGGAGGGGGACGACAGCTGCGTCGTCTACACACCGCACCGCACGTTCACGGACTCCGCCGGCGACCGGGCCGTCGAACTGTTCCGGCTGACCCTGCGGGAACAGGGTCGGAAGAACACCGAGGTGTGCGCGGGGGCCAGGGCGCTCGCCGGCGCCGCCGTGCGGAACATCGCGAAGAGCCTGCCCGGAGAGTGAAGAGACCGCCCGGAAGTGAACGGGCCGGTCTCCCTGCCTCAAGCCGCTTTCCGGGTGGCGCGGTAGAGGGCTTCGGAGGTGGTGATCAGTGTGCGCTGTTCCTGCTCGGAGCCCACCATCGGCTGGGAGCCGCTGAGCGGCACCTGGGCGCTTTCCGGCAGGAATTTCACGGTCAGCAGGCCGACGGCGCCGGCCAGCATCAGGTAGTAGGCGGGCATCATGTCGTCACCGGTGCCGTTGACCAGGGCCGCGGTGACCAGCGGGGTGGTGCCGCCGAACGCGGCGACGGCGAAGTTGAAGCCGATGCCCATCGCCGCGTAGCGGACGGCGGTCGGGAAGAGCGCGGGCAGGGTCGCGGCGCTGGGCGCGGCGAAGCAGGCCAGCAGCGTGGACAGGATCAGCACGCCGAGGACGGGCGGCCAGGTGCCGTGCATCTTGATCAGCAGGAAGGCGGGGACGGAGAGGACGATCATCGCGGCGGCCGCCACGGCGTAGACGGGGCGCCGGCCCACGTGGTCGCTGAGCCGGCCGATGAAGGTGATCAGCAGCACGATCCAGACCATGCCCAGCAGCACCAGGAGGTCCGCGGAGCCGCTGGAGCGGTGGAGGGTCTCCGTCTGGTAGGTGGGGAGATAGCCGGTCACCATGTAGTTGGTGACGTTGTAGAGCAGCACGATGCCCATGCAGACGAGCAGGGCCTGCCAGTGGTTCCTGACGATGGTCCTGAACTCGCTGCCCGCCGACTTCTGCGCGAGGCCCTTCTCGTGCTCGTCCAGCTGCTGCTGGAAGGCGGGCGACTCCTCCAGCTTCAGCCGCATGTACAGGCCGATGGCGCCCAGGGGCCCGGCGATCAGGAACGGGACGCGCCAGCCCCAGGCGATCATCTGGTCGTCGGTCAGAGCGAAGTTCAGCAGGGTGACCAGGGCGGAGCCCAGCGCATACCCGACGAAGGTCCCGAAGTCCAGCCAGCTGGAGAGGAAGCCGCGGCGGCGGTCGGGGGAGTACTCGGCCACGAAGGTGGTGGCGCCGCCGTACTCGCCGCCGGTGGAGAAGCCCTGGACCATACGGGCCAGCAGCAGGAGGACCGGCGCGGCGAGGCCGATGGTCGCGTAACCGGGGATCACCCCGATGGCGAACGTGCCGATCGCCATCATGATCATGGTGGTGGCGAGGACCTTCTGCCGGCCCAGACGGTCGCCCAGGGGACCGAACACCAGACCGCCCAGCGGCCGCACCACGAATGCCGCGGCGAAGGTCGCGAAGGAGGAGATCACCTGGGCGCCCGGTGAGGCGCCGGGGAAGAAGACCTTGCCGATGGTGGCGGCGAGGTAGCTGTAGACGCCGAAGTCGAACCACTCCATGCAGTTTCCGAGGGCGGAGGCCCCGACCGCGCGCCTGAGCAGCGGCGGCTCCACGATCCGGACGTCCTCCTCGCGCAGGGCGCGCCTGCTCCGGCGGAGCCTGCGGGTCAGCTCCTCACGTACCTGACGGGGCAGGTGCGCGACGGTGTCCCGCGGCCGTTGCGCGCCGGACGGGCCGTCCTGACCCTCTGGGGTCACATCCACACCGTGCCACCTTGCCTGTTCTTCCCCCGACCCCGACGGTGGTCCTCGCCCGCTCAGCGGCGGGCGAGGCGTCGCTCGCCGCCGGCACCGGGGTTGTAGGCCAGTTCGTAGTGGCCGAAGACGGAGGGTTCCTCCGTGGCGGGCAGGACGCCGTCGGTGTCGATCGACGGCGCCTGCTTCACCACCTTCTTCGTGTAGGCGACCCTCACGTAGTTCGGGCCGACGGTCGCGCCGATGAGCGGGACGAACGCCAGGCGCCGCCGGGTCGGCACACCCACCGTGACCGTCGCGAAGAAGGGCTCGTCGGTCGTGGTGTCGACGT
>NZ_JBEXZD010000204.1:0-3822 GCF_040628575.1 Streptomyces sp. NPDC006393 | reverse complement strand
GACGAGCCCTGCCGCCGATCCTACGATCCCGACGGTCACACGGCCGTATGTCTCCACCTCACCCAGAGCCGGGCGTCACGCCCCTCCACAGCTTGCCCATGCCCATGGCACGTGGCGAGAAGGGAGCACAGCATGTTCCGTCGGAGGTTGCGTCCTCTAGGGCCGGCCGGGACCGGTCACCCCCGCACCGCCCCACGCTCAACCGTCGCCCAGCGCGTCCTCGCAGGCGCCGGCGCGGTCGCCATGGTCGGCACCGGCCTCGCCCTGGCGAACTCCGGCTCGGCAGGCGCCGCGACCGCCAACCTGGTGGCCAACCCCGGCTTCGAGAGCGGACTTTCGGGCTGGACGTGCTCGGCCGGGTCCGGCGCGGCGGCCGTGACGAGCCCGGTGCACTCGGGTTCCGGCGCCCTCAAGGCCACCCCGTCCGGCCAGGACGACGCGCGGTGCACCCAGACCATCAGCGTGCAGCCCAACTCCCATTACACGCTGAGCGCTTACGTCCAGGGCTCCTACGTCTACCTCGGCGCCACCGGGACCGGCGCGGGCAGCGACCCCTCGACGTGGACGGCGGGCAACTCCTCGTACGGCCGGCTCAGCGTGGACTTCACCACCGGCGCCGCCACCACCTCGGTGACGATCTACCTGCACGGCTGGTACGGCCAACCCGCCTACGAGGCCGACGACGTGGAGCTCACCGGACCCGGCGGGAGCCAGACCACACCTCCCACCACCGCGCCCCCCACCACCACCCCGCCCCCCACCACAACTCCGCCGCCTTCCACAACTCCACCCTCCACAACTCCGCCCCCCACCACGACCCCGCCGGGCAGCACCACCTGCCCGACGAAGCCCAAGCCGTCGGGCAAGGTCCTCCAGGGCTACTGGGAGAACTGGGACGGCGCCGCCAACGGCGTCCACCCCGGCATGGGCTGGATCCCCATCACCGACAGCCGTATCGCCGCGCACGGCTACAACGTCATCAACGCCGCCTTCCCGGTGATCCTCTCCGACGGCACCGTCAAGTGGGAGGACGGCATGGACGCAGGCGTCAAGGTGCCGACGCCCGCCGAGATGTGCCAGGCCAAGGCCGCGGGCGCCACGATCCTGATGTCGATCGGCGGGGCGGCCGCGGGCATCGACCTGTCCTCGAGCGCGGTCGCCGACCGCTTCGTGGCGACGGTGGTGCCGATCCTCAAGCAGTACAACTTCGACGGGATCGACATCGACATCGAGACCGGCCTGTCCGGAAGCGGCAACATCAACACCCTCTCCACCTCCCAGGCCAACCTGGAGCGCATCATCGACGGCGTGCTGTCGCAGATGCCGGCCGGTTTCGGCCTGACGATGGCGCCCGAGACCGCATACGTCACCGGCGGCAGCGTCACCTACGGCTCGATCTGGGGCGCGTACCTGCCGATCGTCAAGAAGTACGTGGACAACGGCCGCCTGTGGTGGCTCAACATGCAGTACTACAACGGCAGCATGTACGGCTGCTCCGGCGACTCGTACGAGGCGGGCACGGTCGCGGGCTTCACCGCGCAGACCACGTGCCTGAACAACGGACTGGTCGTCCAGGGCACCACGATCAAGGTGCCGTACGACAAGCAGGTCCCCGGGCTGCCGGCCCAACCCGGCGCGGGGGGCGGCTACATGGCGCCCAGCCTGGTCAGCCAGTCGTGGAACGCCTTCAGCGGCGGGCTCAAGGGCCTCATGACGTGGTCGCTCAACTGGGACGGCTCGAAGGGCTGGACGTTCGGCAACAACGTCAGGTCTCTCCAAGGCCGTTGACGCTTCCCTCACTCCTCCCTTCACCTCTCCCGCCCAGTTCTCCCTCCCACTTCCTCTCCCGCTTCGCTCTGCTCCCCCACCCCACCACTCCATGCCCGAGGGACTCCCATGCACTTTGCCAAATGGGCGGCTTCCGCCTCCGCGCTCGCCCTCGCGACCGCCGGTGCGGTCCTCGCCCTGGCCCCCAGCGGCGCGGCCGCCTCGGGCGACGTCTACTCCGTCGCCCCGTATGTCGACATGTCGAACAGTCAGGAGGGCATGCTCGACACGGCCATCACGGGCCATCACCTCAAGGCCTACACGGCGGCCTTCGTACTCGGCTCAGGCTGCAACCAGATCTGGGGCGACACCCTCCCGATCGGCAACGACTCCTTCACCGACCCGTTGATCGCCAAGGCGAAGTCCGAGGGCGCGTCAGTGATCATCTCCTCGGGCGGCGCGAGCGGCCTGCCGCTGGCCTGGACGTGTACGACCCAGAGCTCGATCGACGCCGGGTACCAGGCCCTGATCAACGACTACGGCGTCACGCGGCTGGACTTCGACGTCGAGGGCGCGGCGGTGGCGGACACCGCCGCCGCGGCACGCCACATGCAGGCGATGAAGAACCTCAAGGCCTCCAACCCGAGCCTGCAGTTCTCCATGACCCTGCCGGTCCTGGCGAGCGGGCTGACCAACGACGGCGTCAACATCCTCAAGGCCGCCAAGAACGCGGGCATCAAGATCGACGTGGTCAACATCATGACCATGGACTACTACTCGGGCACCGGGACCGAGATGGGCCAGGGCTCGATCGCCGCCGCACAGGCGACGCTGGCCCAGATGCAGTCCGTCGACTCGAGCTACACGTACGCCAACCTCGGGATCACCCCGATGATCGGCAAGAACGACGACGGTTCGACGTTCACGCTGGCGGACGCGGCGACCGTGGAGAACTTCGCCGCGCAGCACGGCGTCGGGCGGCTGTCGTTCTGGTCCATCAACCGCGACCAGCCGTGCAGCGGAAGCGCCAACTCGCTGTCGACGTGCAGCCAGATCAGCCAGAGCAGCCTGGCGTTCACCGACGCGTTCATGGCGTACGCGGGGGGCTCGGGGACGTCGGGCGGTACGACGAGCGGCGGCACGACGTCGGGCGGTACGACGAGCGGCGGGACCACCACGGGTGGCACGACGAGCGGCGGGACCAGTGGCGGCTCGACCTGCACCATCGCCGCCTGGAACTCCTCGCAGGTCTACACCGGCGGCAATACGGTCTCGTGGAAGGGCCACAACTGGAAGGCCAAGTGGTGGACGCAGGGCGAGGAGCCCGGAACCACCGGGGAGTGGGGCGTCTGGCAGGACCTCGGCTCCTGCTGAACCCCGCACCCTTTGCACGCCGAGCCGGCCTGGCCCCGCTTCCGGGGCCAGGCCGGCGTCGTCCGGGGCTCAGTGCTGGGAGGTGGTCGGGGTGCGGAGGAAGACGGCGGCGATGAGGGCGGTGGCCAGGACGAGCGCGGTGTCGACCGCGACGGCGGTCCGGATGCCGTGCAGGATCCCGGTCACGGTGGTGGTCGTCATCGCGCCCGTCGCGATCGCGCTCATCACCGGGGTGCCCATGGTGATACCGATCTGCTGGCTCATCGTGGCCAGACCGGTCGCCATGCCCTGCTCATGATCGGGCAGACCGCTGGTCGCGGTCACCATGAACCCGACGATCAGCAGCATGTTGCCCACCCCGCCCACGAACGTGGCCGGCAGCAGCAGTCCAAGGCTTCCCGTGGTCGTGCCCAGCGGCAGCAGCGCGGCCGTCGCGACGGTCTGCACCAGCGCACCCGTCACCAGCGCCGTCCGGGTCCCGGTCCAGCCGATGAACCGCGGCGCCAGCATTCCGCCCGCCACCGTGCCCAGGCCCAGCAGCCCGAACGACAGGCCCGCCGCCAGCGGCGAGAACCCCAGCACCTTCTGCAGATACAGAGTCATCAGGAAGACGAGGGAGGTCTCGGTGGCGAAGGCCAGGACACCCGCGGCATTGCCGAAGGCGACCGTGCGCCGGGTCAG
>NZ_JBEXZD010000203.1:0-3969 GCF_040628575.1 Streptomyces sp. NPDC006393 | reverse complement strand
CCAGGTCACGGTGCATGGCGACCGCCCGGCCGCGCTTGCTGCCCCAGCCGGCGAACTGCTTGCGCACCTGCCAGTTCAGGTTCACGCGCATGGTCCCCGAGGTGCCGCCCTGCTTGGCCAGCGACACCGACGGGGCGGCCTTGGTGAGCGTCACCTTGGTGAGGCGGACGGGAGACGCGGCGGGGGCCGGCGGCGGGGGCATGGTGGGCGGCGGCACGGTGACCGGCAGGGCGACGGGCGGCGGCAGGGGCACGGGCGGCCCGGCGGGGGGCGGTGCCATGGCCGGGGAGGGCGCGGGCGCTGCCGCCGGTCCCGGGCGCGGCGCCGGTGCCGGGGGCTGGGCCGGGTGCTGCGGCTCGTCGACCGTGATGCCGAAGTCCGTGGCGAGGCCCTCCAGTCCGCTGCTGTAGCCCTGTCCCACGGCCCGGAACTTCCAGGCGCCCTGGCGGCGGTAGAACTCGCCCAGTACGAAGGCGGTCTCGACGCTCGCGCCGGTGCTGTCGAAGCGGGCGACCGCCGTGCCCGCGGCGGCGTCCCGCACCTCGATGTACAGGTCCGGCACCCGGCCGAACGTGCCGCCGTCCGCCGAGGCGGCGAGCACGACCCGGTCGATCGAGGACTCCACACGCGAGAGGTCGACCAGCAGCGTGTCGGTGACCCGGCCGCCGAGGTCGCGCTTGCCCTCGTGGCGCACCGAGCCCGAGGAGTGCGCGGGCTGGTTGTAGAAGACGAAGTCCCCGTCCGAGCGCACCTTCCCGCTCACCAGCAGCAGCGCCGAGGCATCCACGTCGGGGATGCCCGGACCGGACCGCCGGCCCACCTCGACGCGCAGAGCGGTGGTCGGCACCGGCGTGTTCGACCCCTTCAACATGGACATGCTCGCCCCCATCACGTGTGTGGCCCGGTCGTGCCCGGCAGTCCGTGGTCTCGCTCGCGCCCAACCTATGCCCGGTCGGCACGTACGCCCACGGGTGAGCGCCGGAACACGCGTGCGCAACCTCCGGTAACCCCCCGGGAACTCGCCCTTTACACGATCCGGGCCCCGAGTGACGCCCCTTTTTCACCAAGTTCGCTCACATTGGGTATTCCGCGTCACCGCCGACACGGAAAACAACCCTCTTATCGGTCTCCCCAACCAGCACATCGTGGGCTTAACTTATGTGCCATGACCTCCCCCCGCTCCACTTATGGCGGCGGCTACTACTCCGCCTCCTTCCCGGACACCCCGATCTACGACTCGCTCGTCGCCGAGCGGGGCACACCGCAGATCGCCCCGATCCGGGTCCCCGCGCCGTACGACACGGGAAGCCACCTGCCCGCCACGGGAAGCCACCTGCCGGCGCTCCCCTCGGCGCTGCCCGCCCTCCCGGCGGGTCCGTCCCAGCCCTCCTACGGTTACCCGCAGGCGCCGCAGCCCACCCCGTTGCAGCAGGCGCCCACGGCGTACATCCCCCAGCAGGCCACCGCCCCGCGCGGATACCCGGGTCCGCAGCAGCCGATGCCACCGCGCCCGATGGCGGGCGGCACGGGCTACGAGGCGATGCGCCCGGCGGCCCCGCGGCCCGCCCCGGCGCCCTACCAGGACCCCTACAACAACCAGCAGCAGCAGTACCGCGGGTACTGATCCGATCCTCGCCTGTCCGTGCCGCCTGGCACGATGAGGTCATGGGGAATGCGGAACTGCGCTCGATACACATCCACCCGGTCAAGGCGTTCCGGGCCCTGGGGCTCCGGGAGGCCGTCGTGGAGCCCTGGGGGCTGGCCGGGGACCGTCGCTGGGTGCTGATCGACGACGGGGGAAAGGTCGTCACGCAACGCCAGCAGTCGCACCTCGCGTTGGCCGTCGCCGAGCTCGTGCCCGGCGGCGGCCTTCGCTTGTCCGCGCCGGGCCGCGAGCCGATCGTCGTGCCCGTCCCGGACCCGGGTGCCACGGTGACCGTGGACATCTTCGGAAACAAGGTGGAGGCCGTCCCGGCCGACGACGCCGCGCACGCCTGGTGCGGCGGCCTTGTGGGAGCCGGTACCCGCCTCGTCCACATGGACGACCCCGCCACGCGCCGGTCCGTCGACCCGGACCACGCGCTGCCCGGCGAGACGGTGAGCTTCGCCGACGGCTATCCCCTGCTGCTCACCTCGCTCGCCTCCCTGGACTCCCTCAACGCGCTGATCGCGGAGGGCGACCACGCCGAGGAGGGCCCGCTGCCCATGAACCGCTTCCGGCCCAGCGTCGTGGTGGGCGGCGCCCCCGCCTGGGCCGAGGACGACTGGCGACGCATCGCGATCGGCGAGGTCGCCTTCCGCGTCGCCAAGCCCTGCGGCCGGTGCGTGGTGACCACCACGGACCAGGACACCGCCGTGCGCGGCAAGGAGCCCCTGCGCACCCTCGGCCGCCACCGTCGCTTCGGCCGCGAACTGCTCTTCGGGCAGAACCTGGTGCCCGAGTCGACCGGCACCATCCGGGTCGGGGACCCGGTCACGATCCTCGAATGAGCGCTCCTCGGACGAGCACGCCTCGGACAAGCACGCCTCGCACGAGCCGCCTCGAACGAGCGATTCCCGAAAGGGCGGCGACGGCCTCCGTCCGGGAACCCGGGCCGGGGACCGGTCGTTGGGAATTGTGAGAGCTTCGTGAGAGCTCCGGGCCGGAGGTGATTTCGCTCTCTCTTCGGCCGGGTTCGCGGGTGAGCGGCTCCGCCGGGGGTTATCAACGGAGCGGGGAAGGGGGTGCCGGAGATGCGAGCGATCAGCGGACTGTGGCGCTGGCGGCGCAATCCGTTGCGGCGCACGACCGATCTGGCCGAGTCCTGGGTGGCGTTGGCGGCCCTGCTGCTGATCCTGGTCGCCGCCCCCGTGCTCGGCGCCCTCGTGGGTTCCGCCGCCCAGGGCGCCCTCCAGCAGTCGGTGCGGGACCAGCGTCAGACCCGGCACATGGTGACGGCCACCGTGGTGAGGAAGGTGCGTCAGGTGGCGCCGGCGCCCGACCCGGAGATCTCCTCGGGACGGGACATACGCAGCCGCGTCGACGCCGACTGGACCGCCCCGGACGGCACGCGGCGGCACGGCCGGGTCGCCACGGATCTCAAGTCCCCCCGTCGCGGCGACCACTTCCCGCTGTGGACCGACCGGCACGGGCGGATCGTGACCCGCCCCCTGGACCCCGAGACGGCCACCACCCACGCCGTGCTGGCCGGACTCGGCGCGGCCCTGCTGACCGCCGGGCTGGTGGAGTGCATACGCAGACTGATCGTCTGGCGACTGCTCCGCCGCCGGTACGCGAGCTGGGACCGGGCCTGGGAGCGCGCGGGCCCGGACTGGGGCCGTACCGGCACCGGCAGCTGACCGCCTGCCGCCTCCGGTCAACCGACCGTCCGCGCGCACGCTACGGTGGACCGGCCGACGCATTCGGCAACGACCCGCGCACGAGCGAGCCGTAGGGGCGTGCCCCGACGGTGAACGCGCCATCAGTTCGACGAGGTGGGGGCACAGCAACGCCATGGCACAGGGCACGGTCCAGGTGACGCACACCGGCACTTCGCGGTGGCGGCGCCGCACGGGTGAGTACGCGTCGCTCGCCGCCGCCCTGGAGGCCGCGGCGGACGGCGACGTCCTCACCGTGGCCCCGGGCACCTACCGCGAGAACCTCGTCGTCCAGCGGGCGGTGACCCTGCGGGGACCCGAGGGCTCCGCGGGATCGGTACGGATCGCCCCGGTGGACGGGGTGCCGCTGACCGTGCGCGCCTCGGCGGTGGTGCAGGACCTCCATGTGGAGGGGCAGGACGCCGCCGCGCCCGCCCTGCTGGTGGAGGAGGGCGCGCCGGAGCTGAGGGACGTGCGGATCGTGACCCGGTCCGCGACGGGCGTCGAGGTGCGTGCCGGTGCCCGGCCGACCGTGCGGCGCTGCACCGTCGACAACCCGGCGGGCATCGGCCTGGCCGTACTCGACGGCGGCGGTGGGGTGTTCGAGGAGTG
>NZ_JBEXZD010000202.1:0-4631 GCF_040628575.1 Streptomyces sp. NPDC006393 | reverse complement strand
CCCACCAGCCGGTCGAGCACCTGGCCTCGCTGCGCGCCATCCCGGGCCTGAACATCGTCCGCCCGGCCGACGCCAACGAGACCGCGATCGCCTGGGCCGAGATCCTCCGACGGCACGCCACCCGCCCGGCCCCGCACGGGCTCGTGCTCACCCGCCAGGGCGTGCCCACATACGCGCCGGACCCGGACGCGGCCAAGGGGGGATACATCCTTCACGAGGCATCCACCGGGAGCCCGGACGTGGTGATCGTCGCCACCGGGTCCGAGGTGCGGCTCGCCGTGGCCGCGCGGGAGTTGCTGGAGGCGGAGGGGACCGGCACCCGAGTGGTCTCGATGCCGTCCGTGGAGTGGTTCGAGGAGCAGCCGCGCGAGTACCGCGAGCAGGTGCTGCCGCCGTCGGTGCGGGCGCGCGTGGCCGTGGAGGCCGGCATCGGCCTGACGTGGTACCGCTACGCAGGTGACGCAGGACGCGTCGTCTCCCTCGAACACTTCGGTGCCTCCGCCGATGCCGCGACCCTGTTCGCCGAATACGGCTTCACCCCCGAGAACGTCGCCGCCGCGGCCCGCGCATCGCTGGCCGCCGCGCGCGCATGATCCGAACGCAACAAGGAAGATGATCACTGTGAGCGAAGCAACCGCGACCGCCGGAGCGCTCGAGCGCCTGTCCGAAGAGGGCGTGTCGATCTGGCTGGACGACCTCTCGCGGCGGCGGATCGCGTCGGGGAACCTGGCCGGGCTCGTCGCGGCCCGGCACGTCGTGGGCGTCACCACCAATCCGTCGATCTTCCAGGCCGCCATCGGCTCCGGGGAGGGTTACGAGGAGCAGCTCGCCGACCTGGCGGTGCGCGGCGTCACGGTCGACGAGGCCGTACGGATGATGACCACCGCCGACGTGCGCGCCGCCGCCGACGTGCTGCGGCCGGTGTACGAGGCGACCGGCGGACGGGACGGCCGGGTCTCGATCGAGGTCGACCCGCGGCTGGCCCACGACACGGCGGCGACCGTCGCCGAGGCCCGGCAGCTGGCCTGGCTGGTGGACCGGCCCAATGTGATGATCAAGATTCCGGCCACCCGGGCGGGTCTGCCGGCGATCACCGAGGTGGTCGGAGCGGGTATCAGTGTCAATGTGACGCTGATCTTCTCCCTGGAGCGCTACCGCGAGGTCATGGACGCCTACCTCGCCGGTCTGGAGAAGGCGCGCGCCGCGGACCTGGACCTGTCGCGGATCCACTCCGTGGCCTCCTTCTTCGTCTCCCGGGTCGACACCGAGATCGACAAGCGGCTGACCCTGCTGGGCGGCGACGAGGCGCCGGCGCTGAAAGGCCGGGCGGCCCTCGCGAACGCCCGGCTCGCCTACGCGGAGTACGAGCAGGTGTTCGGGTCCGCGGACGGTTCGACCGCGCCCGGTGAGCGCTTCGCCGCGCTGGCGGGCGCCGCGGCGAACAAGCAGCGTCCCCTGTGGGCGTCGACCGGGGTGAAGGATCCGGCATACAAGGACACCCTGTATGTGGACGAACTGGTCGCGCCCGGCACGGTCAACACCATGCCGGAGGGCACGCTGAACGCCACCGCCGACCACGGCGCGATCACCGGAGACACGGTGACCGGCGGCTATGCGCGGGCCCGCGCCGACCTGGCGGCGGTCGAACGGCTGGGGATCTCCTACGACGAGGTCGTGCAGCAGCTCGAGGACGAGGGCGTCGCCAAGTTCGAGGCGGCCTGGCAGGACCTGCTGGACGCGGTCACGAAGTCCCTGAACAGCAAGGGAGTTGACGCGGAATGAGCAAGAAGCGCGCCGAGCCGGCGGCGCCGGACGTGGCCGTGGGCCCCGCCCAGGACGCCGCCGCACAGCCCACGGCGCCGGCCCCCGGGGCGGCGCGGCCGGACGCCGCGCCCTCCCAGGCCGCGCCGTCCGATGTACGTGTCCCCGTCGTGCCGTCCGCCGACTGGGTGAATCCGCTGCGTGATCCGCTGGACCGCCGGCTGCCGCGGATCGCGGGCCCCTCCGGCCTTGTGATCTTCGGCGTCACCGGCGACCTGTCCCGCAAGAAGCTGATGCCGGCCGTGTACGACCTCGCCAACCGGGGTCTGCTGCCGCCGGGCTTCTCACTGGTCGGCTTCGCCCGTCGCGACTGGGAGAACCAGGACTTCGCCCAGGAGGTGTACGAGGCGGTCAAGGAACACGCGCGCACGCCCTTCCGGGAGGAGGTCTGGCACCAGCTGACCGAGGGCATGCGCTTCATCCCCGGGGACTTCGACGACGACACGGCGTTCAAGCAGCTGAAGGCGGCCGTCGAGGAGCTGGACGGCTCCCGCGGCACGGGCGGCAACTTCGCCTTCTACCTCTCCGTACCGCCGAAGTTCTTCCCCAAGGTCGTGCAGCAGCTGAAGAAGCACGGGCTGGCGGAGGGGCCGAAGGGCGCCTGGCGGCGTGCCGTCATCGAAAAGCCGTTCGGCCACGATCTGGCCAGTGCCCGGGAGCTGAACCGGATCGTGCACGACGTGTTCGACCCGGAGCAGGTCTTCCGCATCGACCACTACCTGGGCAAGGAGACCGTCCAGAACATCCTGGCGCTGCGCTTCGCCAACCAGATGTACGAGCCGATCTGGAACCGGTCGTATGTGGATCATGTGCAGATCACCATGGCCGAGGACATCGGCATCGGCGGTCGCGCGGGCTACTACGACGGGATCGGCGCCGCCCGGGACGTCATCCAGAACCACCTGCTCCAGCTGATGGCGCTCACCGCGATGGAGGAACCGATCGCGTTCGACGCCGAGGCGCTGCTGACCGAGAAGCTGAAGGTGCTGAAGTCGGTGCGGCTGCCCGAGGACCTGGGCGCCCACACCGTGCGGGGCCAGTACACCGAGGGCTGGCAGGGCGGCGAGAAGGTCCCCGGCTACCTCCAGGAGGAGGGGATCAACCCCCAGTCGAAGACCGACACCTACGCGGCGATCAAGCTGGGGATCGACAACCGCCGCTGGGCGGGCGTCCCGTTCTATCTGCGCACCGGCAAGCGGCTGGGCCGGCGGGTCACCGAGATCGCGGTGGTGTTCAAGCGGGCGCCGCACTCCCCGTTCGACTCCACCGCCACCGAGGAGCTGGGCGAGAACGCGATCGTGATCCGCGTCCAGCCGGACGAGGGCATGACGGTCCGCTTCGGCTCCAAGGTGCCGGGCACCTCGATGGAGATCCGGGACGTCACGATGGACTTCGCCTACGGCGAGTCCTTCACCGAGTCCAGCCCGGAGGCGTACGAGCGCCTCATCCTGGACGTGCTCCTGGGTGACGCCAACCTGTTCCCGCGCCATCAGGAAGTGGAACAGTCCTGGAAGATCCTCGACCCGATCGAGGCGTACTGGGACGAGAACGGCAGGCCCGCCAGGTACCGGTCGGGGACGTGGGGCCCGCGGGAGGCCGACGAGATGCTCGCACAAGACGGACGGAGCTGGCGCAGGCCATGAAGATCGACCTGACCGAGACCACCGCAAGCAAGATCAACAAGGCGCTGGTGCAGGGCCGCCGCGCCATCGGCACACCCGCCGTGGGCATGGTCCTGACGATGGTCATCGTCACCGACGAGGAGAACGCCTACGACTCGATCAAGGCCGCCGAGGACGCCTCGCACGAGCACCCCATGCGGACCCTGGTCGTCATCAAGCGGCACGCCCGCACCCTGCGCGACCGCACCCACTCGCGGCTCGACGCCGAGGTCCGGGTCGGCTCCGAGGCCGGCACCGGCGAGACGGTGGTGCTGCGCCTGTACGGCGAGGTGTCCGACCACGCCGACTCGGTGGTCCTGCCCCTGCTGCTCCCCGACGCGCCGGTCGTCGTCTGGTGGCCGGTGGACGCGCCGGACGACCTCGCCGAGGACCCGCTGGGCACGCTGGCCCAGCGCAGGATCACCGACCTGTACGCCTTCGAGCGTCCGCTGGAGGTCCTCCAGACCAGGGCCGACCACTACGCCCCCGGCGACACCGACCTCGCCTGGACCAGGCTCACCCTGTGGCGCTCGATGCTCGCCGCCGCCCTGGACCAGGCCCGCGTGGAGGTGACCTCGGCGACCGTCGAGGCCGAGGCGGACAACCCGAGCGCGGAGCTGCTGGCCCGCTGGCTGGAGGCACGGCTCGGGGTCAAGGCCGACCGCGTGCACAGCCCCGGCCCGTTCGTGACCTCCGTACGCCTGGGCACCGCCGAGGGCGAGATCACCGTGGACCGGCCCGAGGGCCCGCTGGCCACGCTGTCCCTGCCGGGCCAGCCGCCGCGCGCCCTCGCCCTCAAGGTCCGCCCCACCTCCGAACTCATCGCCGAGGAGCTGCGCCGCCTCGACGCCGACGACATGTACGCCGTGGCCCTGCGGGGCGCCGGCATCAAGGAGACCGTCTGACATGCCCGACACCCCCGAGCTCACCCGGCGGCCGGAGTGGACCGCCCTGGAGGACCACCGCGCCCGCTCGCAGCCGCATCTGCGGGAGCTGTTCGAGGCGGACCCCTCCCGCGCGGAGCGCTACACGGTGCGCGTCGGCGATCTGCGCATCGACTACTCCAAGAACCTGGTCACCGACGAGACTCTGCGGCTGCTGCGGGAGCTGGCCGCCGCCACCGGCGTGGCCGGGCTGCGGGACGCGATG
>NZ_JBEXZD010000201.1:0-4770 GCF_040628575.1 Streptomyces sp. NPDC006393 | reverse complement strand
CGGTGAGCTTGACGAAGGCCGTGTTGCAGGAGCGCGAGAAGCTGTCGGAGAGGCTGGCGTGCTCGTCGGGCTGGAGGCCCTTGAGGTTGTGGAAGGTCTGGCTCTGCCACACCGCGTCCGGAGGGCAGGGGGCGGGCCCGTTCGCCGTGGTGATCCCGTTGTCGATGAGGGCGGCGGCGGTGATGACCTTCATCGTGGAGCCGGGTGCGAGGCGTCCCAGGAACGCCGCGTTGAAGGCGTCCTCGCGGTGGTTGGCCACCGCCAGCACCTCACCCGTGGACGCCTTCACGGCCACGACCGAGGACTCGGTGAACCGTTGCACGGCCTGTTCGGCCGCCGCCTGCGCGCTCGC
This sequence comes from Streptomyces sp. NPDC006393, assembly GCF_040628575.1. Classification (NCBI taxonomy): domain Bacteria; kingdom Bacillati; phylum Actinomycetota; class Actinomycetes; order Kitasatosporales; family Streptomycetaceae; genus Streptomyces; species Streptomyces sp. NPDC006393. The sequence goes on along the minus strand of NZ_JBEXZD010000201.1, from coordinate 4,418 downwards.
GCTGAGCGTGGTGCGCAGCTTGCCCGGCCGGCCCTTGGCGAGGGTGACGATCGGGGTCTCGGCGGCGTTGGTGTCCGCGTGACGGATGCTCAGTTCGACGGAGGGCGTGCCGCCCGCCGTGTCGCCGTACTTCGCGCGCAGCTCGTCCAGGATCGGCCCGAGGGAGGGGTACTTCTCCTTCGTCAGGACGGCGCCGTTGCGGTCGACGGCCTCGATCGGCGGGGCGGACGACTCGCCCGTGACCAGCGTGTCGCCCTTCTTCAGTCCGGGGTACACCAGGGCCGGCTGCCAGTCGACCAGCGGCCGGTGGGTGCTGGCGCCGCGCACGATGTTCAGGCTGCCTCGGTAGGCCAGCGGCTTGGACTTCCCGCCGTAGGAGACGGTCGCCTCGACCGAGAAGGGGACGGTGGTGCCGGTGGCCTGCTGGGGCGTGATCTCCACATGGGTGATGTGCGCGTCGCCGCCGTAGGACGCCAGCAGTTCCTGGGCCGCCTCGGGGAAGTTCGTGTACGAGGCGGCCGTCGCCGCGTCGCCCTTCTCCCACGCGGTGAAGAACTTGCCCGACGCCTCCTTCACCTCGTCCGCGTCCGGCGGCCCGGTCTTCACGGGCGCGGCCCCGCCCCCGGCGGTGGTGCTCCCGTTCAGCGCGGACACGAAGTTGTACCCGCCGTACACCGCGCCGCCCACCAGCACGACGCACACCCCACTGACTATGGCGGCCTTGGCCCCCTTGCGCATGAGAGCGCTCCCTCCCCGTTTCCTCCTCCGCACTGTAAGTGGCGTGCGGGGAAACTGTGAGGGATGTTTCCGGATGTTGTCCTAAGAGAGATCAGCCCGCTGACTCACACCCAGGTATCCAGCCACATCCGTGAACGCCAGGAGTCGATCGGGATGGCGGTGCCCGTGTAGAGGGGCCAGAAGTAGATGAAGTCTGCGCGATCTGGCCCCGTAGGGCCCCGACCAGGGCGTTTTCCTCTGGCCGGGGCCGGATCAGGCGGCTTGGGCCGTCTCTGGGCCGTGATCTTGAGGATTCGACGCCAGATAGAGGCTGTCGACGGCCTTCCGGGTGCGTCCCTCGCTGCTCGGCATGAGGTGCGTGTACGTCCGGAGTGTGAACCCCGGATCGCTGTGCCCGAGGTACTGGCTCAAGGCCCGGATGTTCTCGCCGGCGTCCAACAGAACGGATGCGTAGAAGTGCCTGAGCGCGTGCATGCCGTGTTCGGGGGCCGAGGCGTAGCGCTCGCCCGTCTCCCGTGCCGGGATGATGCCGGCGGTGGCCAGAGCAGGCTTCCAGTGATGGTCGTTGAAGTTGCTGACGCGGACGTGATTGCCTTCCGGTCCGCTGAAGAGGAGCCGTTTCGTCACGGGCGGGCCGTCGGGCGTGCGCCACGGAAGCGTCACATCGATCGGCTGGAGCTCCTGCGAGTGGTCCCGGAGCGCGGTCGCCACGGCTTTGGGAAGCGGCACGTCCCGGACCTTGCCACCCTTCGGCAGGGCGAAGACGTACTCGCCCCGGATGCGCTTGAGCTGGTGGCCGACGGTCAGCCAACCGCCCTCGTAGTCGAGTTCGTCTATGGCCAGACCGAAGATCTCACCCTGCCGCAGCCCGCAGCCCGCCCCGGCGTCCACGGCCGCCTGGTAGCGCCGGGGGAGGGCGGCGCGTACGCCGAAGACCTGCGCCGTCGTCCACGGGACGACGCGCGGCTTCCCCGGCTTCGGCAGCTGCACCGTGCGGGCGCGGCAGGGGTTCTTGCTGAGCAGCCCGTCATCGACTGCCGCGCTCAGCGCCGCCGACACGGTGCCGACGATGATGCGGCGGTGCGACTCCGCCGGCACGGTGGCTTCCAGAGCAGCGATCCAGGCCCGGATGTGTTCCGGCTTGAACGAGCCGAGCGGGCGTGAGCCGATGTGAGGGTAGGCGTGCAGCCTGAGCCGACGTTCCGCAGCCTCGCGGCTGTTGATCTCGCCCGTGTGGCTCTTGACCCACCGTTCGGCGTACTGCCGGAACGTTGTCCGAGCGACGCGCGGGTCGACGTACTGACCGCGCGACATGTCCGCTTCGATCTGCGCGAGCCACTGTTTGGCGAGCCGCAGTTCTTTGTCCCGGAACGATTTGCTCTTCTCGGTGCCATCCGGGCCGACGTACCGGGCGCGGTACCGGAGACCTGTTCCGTGGCGGTCGGTCTTGACCTTGACGGGCTTGTCGTCTGGGCTGGTGACAGTCTTGAACCATCGGTCTTGGATGTGGCCTGCCATTTGGGGTGTGATCCCTTCTCAAGCGTGAGACGGGGAGGGCCACGGCGTGGCCCTCCCCGTGGAATCGGGCGGTGCGATGTGCGGCCGCTTCAGGCGGCTTCGGTGTCGGTGTTTTTGCGGCTGGTGACGTAGGTGCGGACGTCGGCGGGGTCGTAGCGAAGGTGCTTGCCGATGCGGAAGCCGGGCGGACCGATCCGCTTCTTGCGCCACTGGTAGACGGTCTCTTTCGGTACCTCGAACATTTCGGCGATGTCGTCGGGGGTGAGGTATCGGTCGGGGAGGCCTCCCCGGAGGGTCGTGCGGGGGTCGGTGTCGGGTTGGGCGTGCGCGCTCAAGACGTCCTCCACGTGTTGAGTCCGCATTGCTGTGTGTCGCGACTCAAGCGACTCAGGGACCGTGGGAGGGCGGTTTGAGTTGCTTGAGTCGCGACACGGGCTATTGCGGGTGGGAGTGGTTGAGGGTGATCCCGGTGTAGGTGGGCACCTGTCGGCCGTACTGGTCGCGGGGGCGGGCCCGGTGGAGCTGCGGGACGACGGATTGCAGGTTCCTGCCGAACATCTGTTTGGTTCCGACGGCGCGGACGCCGTTGTCCTCGGCCCACTCGCGCCAGATGGCCCACAGCGTGTCCACGGGCACGGCGCAGTCCGGTCCGATGGTGCAGCACTCGCGGACGAATGCGCTGGTGGGGGAGGCGGTGTCCTGCATGATGACGACCGATTCCCGCGAGGATGCCGGTTCGGTGATCCGGCCGGTGCGCTCCAGGCGGGCGAGTCCTTCAAGGGCCCAGTTGAGGATGCCGGGCATCTCGGTGGCGAGCCGGTCGGTCAGGGCGGTGTCTTCCTTGCCCAGCCAGGAGACGGTCATGTTGAGGACGACGAACCGGCGGGCGATGACTCCGGAGGAGTCGCCGAAGTTCGGCAGTTCGTTGGTGAGGATCATCAGCCGGGTGGGGAGCTTGCCGGTCCAGGGGTCGCGGAACTTGCGGTCGATGTCGATGGTGTCTTCACCGGAGATGGTCAGGAGCCGTTCGACGACCTGTCCGCCGTCCTTGCCGGACAGCCGTGCATCGGAGATGACTGCGAGGGGCTTTCCGAGCAGGGACGACAGCCCGAAGTTGCTGCCGAGTCCGGCGAGGGTCGGGCCGGCCAGGTTTTCCCGCCCGACCAGCTCTTTCAGCACCCGCGCGATGGTGCCTTTCCCGGAGCGGGAGGGCCCTTTGATGAGCAGGATCTTCTGCTGGTCGGTGCGGCCGGACAGGACGTAGCCGAACCACTCCTGGAGCGCGTTGACGGCGTCGGGGTCGTGGGGCCAGATCTGGTGCAGGAAGCGTTCCCACGTGGGGGCGGTGGCCTGCGGGTCGTAGGCGTAGGGGACGGAGACGAGGTTGAAGAACCCTGGACCGTGGGGCAGCAGGGCGCGGTCCCGGATGCGCAGCAACCCGTTGGCGCAGGCCACGATGGGGCTGCGGTCCTGGCCGCCGTTGCCGGCGCCGTCGATCCAGGCGGGGGCGTCCACCTCGGTGGGCAGCAGAGTAACGGCCCCGAGCGCGTCGAGAAGGTTACTGATCTTCTGCTTGGTCGGTGCCCAGTCGCGCTGCTCGGGCTGTCCGTCCTTGCCGGGCGCGTTGTAGACGGCGTGCTCAAGCCGCGTGTACATGGCCGCGCGCATCTGCTGTTCGTCCAGCTCCCGCCAGCAGGTCCCGGTCCAGTGCATCCACGAGCCGCGCCAGCGCCGGCAGACAAGGCGCCCGTCCTCCGTCTGCCAGTCCGGCAGGAGCCGCCGGGCGACGGCGAGAGGGTTGGAGGGTGCGGGCAGTTCTTCCAGGCCGGTCATGCGGCGTTCCTCCCTTCGGTGAGCGGGTCCGGTGTGCCGGTACAGAAGTGCTTGTGCGCCTCGTACTCGGTGGCGAGAGCGGCGACGGCGCGGGGCCCGCGGGCAGTGCCGGTCTGCCCGCAGGGGCAGGCGTAGGCGGCGGTTGGGGTGTCGCCGTGGCGTTTGGTCCAGCGGGCGCCGTCCCAGTGGTGGCGGTAGACCGGTGGGGCGTAGATGCGGATACCGGGCCGGTCGGGTGTCGGGTCCTCGGTGCCGTGGCGTGCCTCGTTGCTCCGGAACCGGTCAGAGCGAAGAGCAGTACGGACGCCCTTGCGGGCGGCGCCTTTCGG
>NZ_JBEXZD010000200.1:0-5199 GCF_040628575.1 Streptomyces sp. NPDC006393 | reverse complement strand
GGAACAGTTCCCACAACTCGTCCGGCACCAGCCGCTCAACGATCCCCACCACGACCGACAGCCTACCCAGGCAGCCAAATGAGATGGCGTCTTAACGGCTATGTGCACCTCGCCACCGAGAACGATCCCCGCCGTGGGTACGTGCCAGTTCGCCTTTGTGCGCCTCGTCACGGGGGACCGGCCGCTCGCTGAGGGGAACTGCCAGTCCGTTGCGCTTCACGAAGGAGCACAGCACCTCCGCGATCGGCCCGCAGTCGTCCGGCGAGTCATGGGCTATGCGTTCGAGGGCGTAGATCGCGCCGATCCGTACTTCCGGGCTGGTGCTGCCCAGTTGCTCCACGGCTGCCGTGAAGCGCTGGGTGATCTGCCCTTGGCGGCTGACTTCCAGCTGCCGCCAGGTGAAGTACGCACCGATCAGCAGGCTACGCCCGCCAGGCCCTGCCGCAGCGTGGTGCGGATGTCGTTGACCGCCTTCGCCCGGTCTGCGACGGGTGTCGAGGGAGCGTCCCAGCTCAGCAGGTAGCGCGGTGCTACGACGGTGACGAAGGCGACCAGCACCACGCTGCCGCAAACTACGGCGAGGCCCGTCGCCCATGACCGGCCGACGCGGCGCGGCGCGGGGGGTATCTCCTCGCGTAGGGAGTGTCCGGGCAGGACCCTCTGTCCTCTGGACGACCTGGCCATCCCCCACCACTTCCTGCCAACGCTCGCCGCAATGGCAGAAGGATGCGTCTCGGCAGCCGTCTTCAAACGCCCGTACACGACCTCGCCTAGAAGGCGGCGGGTTCAGGCACAGGCAAAGCTCAGAGTCACCGAATAGCGCACGGTCAGAACACCGCCTCTTCACCAGTATGGGACCGGACAGGCCGCCCGGGGCGCCGCGACCGGCCTGGTTGCCGTCATCTGGGAGCTGGTGTCGATCATTGCGCTGAACGGTGTCGGACAGCGCCCTCGGACCACCACGATCAACCTAATCGGCGATGTACACGCGGCCATGCAACCTGAGAAGGACACAAGCGCGGAAGAGGCCGGTGCTGAATGACCACATCAGTCCCACGCGCCGGTTGAATCACCCCACGGCGGCGCGCCCAGCCAGTTGCCGTCTTCGATCTCCTCGACACCGTTCGCTGAGCTGCGAACGTCGTTGCGCTCTCGACCTTGTCGGAGCGAGAGGAAACCCCAACAGTGTTCACCCTGCCGACGTGCTGGGCAGGCGGGGTCGGACGCTCGGGTTTTTGCGTCGTAGTGCCTTGCGCTGTGACAGGACCGCGGGGCGTGGACGGCCCCTGCACGCAGCGCCCTGGGCAGGGGCCGCCTCCATGACTCGCCGCGGTGCGGTAGCGGGCGGAGCAGTCCCACCCTGCCTGCGCGACCGCCTGCGAGAGCGCCGCTGGCGCCCACTGCGCAGGCTCGCCTGCTGGAACGCCTGGAGGCTGCGCAACCGTGAAGGCCCTGCGAGGTTCAGGCGGCCCCCCGGGGTGATCTTCAGAGAGCGAAGGTTTTTGACGTAGCCCTCACGTGCGACGGCTCCGGCGTGCGGGTCGTGTCAGTGGTGAGGGCTAAGGTGCGCTGTCGTGGATGCTGCTGATCTTGACTACCGGGCCCGAACGCTGACGGGCTGCATTCCTCCGCCGCTGGTGGCGCGGATTCTCCAACTCGGTCATGAGCGCGAAGTGGAGTTGCAGGCCAGCCGCGGAGAGTGGTTCTGCGCGCTAGAGTGGGCACGGCTGCTCGGACATCGGGGCCAGCGCGAGCAGGCGTTGGAGGTGCTCGCTCCGTACGTCGCCACGAACTGGTGGCCGGCGGCCCAAGCGCGGGCGGAGCTGCTGGAGGGCTGGGGCCGGACGGAGGAGGCGATCGCGCTGTCCCGCCCGTACGCGGAGGCCGGTGACCGGCTGGCGCTGGTCTTCTTCGCGCGCCTGCTGGCCCGCCACGGCCGCGGCGGCGAGGCGTTCATGCTGCTGCGCGCCGGGATCCAGGACTGGTTCCTCGCCGAGTGCCTGGTCGACGTCGCCGAAGCGGCGGGCATGGACGAGGAAGCGGCGGCCCTGTTGGAGGCCCGGGTGGAAGCAGCGGTCCCCGCTTGCGAGGACCCTGACTGCAACAACCTCCGGATGGAACCGTCCAACGCGATCGGCCTGCTCGCCGCGATCAGGGAACGCCAGGGCCGGATCGAGGAGGCGATCGCCCTGCTGCACACTCGCAAGGTCACCTCCGTCAACGGCCGTGACCAGCTGGCCGACCTGCTGGCCAGGCACGACCGGATCACGGAACTGCGTGCCTACGCGGCGTCCGAGCACCACGGGCACGCCGCGCAGCGCCTTGCCGAAGTGCTGGAGGAAAGCGGCGACGTGGAAGGCGCGATCGCCGCCTACCGCACCTTCGGTGCCACGCCGTCCGGCATGTGGCAGGTGATTGTCCCGCTGTCCGAGCTCCTGGTCCGGCACGGACGGGGCGACGAGGCGATCGAGGTGATGCGCGCATTCACCGAACGGCCCGGCGGCGCGGAGGACTGGATCGTCCACACTCTTTGCACCCTGTATGCCGACCACGGCCGGCCCCGGGACGGCCTGGCCCACCTCGATGCCCTCAAGGCGCGATGCGGCGGCAGGGAGGACTGGGACCCTTTTCAGATGCGGCTTCCGCTCATGGCCGACTGCGGCCTGCTCGATGAAGCGATCGAGCAGGCGCGGGCGCACCCCGAAGGCGACACCTGGTACGCGGCCTGGGTCCTGTCCGACGTGCTTGCCGAAGCCGGCCGCACCGAGGAAGCTGCCGCAGTCCTCGAACGACACCCGACATTCAACACCTCTCCCCGCGCCGAGCGCCTCATCGACCTCGGCCGCGTCGAAGACGCTGTACGAGTACTCCAGCAGCCGATGCCCAAACCGACCACACCCGCCTGGGACGGCGCCTACTTCACCGAACCACCGTTCTGACAGCGTCTCCACCGTACGTGGCGGGCCGGTTCAGCCGTTGCCCTCGTCGTCTTCGGCGGCGTCCGGGGCCCGGAAAAGGCGCAGTCCCTGGTCGGGTCCGCTGGCAACTCGAAGCCTGACGTCTCCGCCTGCGCAACGATCTCGCGAACTGCACTGAAGCTCGAGATCACGGGCTCAACGGCAGCTTTGAGCTGCGCGAGGTCACTCAAGCTCCCGACCGCACAGAACATGCCGGCCTCGCTGTCAAAATCGAGGCGCTCAGCGATGTCCGGCCAAGCGAACTGCACAAGACCTTCCCAGAAGTACCCGTTCGGCTAGTGCCCAGAGCCCACTACCGCAGCATCGGCGAGCAGGTCACCGACAGTGATCGTCAGCGAGTGCTCGCCGTCAAAGTCATGCAGGGTGATGGTCACGGCGCGATCTTCCCATGCCCAGTGAACAGGTCCGGTTGTCCTCCCGAGTCACTCCCGACCCCGGTGAACCTTTCCGGTCACAGCGCTAGTAGGACTCCGTTAGGTCTGTCTTGATCTGGGTGTTGTGTGGGGCCTGCTGGGCAGGGGTTGGTGGCAGGTGGTGCAGATGCCGGTCCAGCACCTCAAGATGTCTTGGAGGGCGTCGAGGGTCTGGTAGAGAGTGAGTCCGGTGCGGGTGCTTTTGGGGCCAGCCGTTGTTCGGTGAGGAAGGCGTGGGCGGTGGTCACGAGGGTGACGTGGTGGTGCCAGCCCGGCCAGGAACGGCCTTCGAAGTGGTCCAGGCCCAGGCCGTGCTTGAGTTCTCGGTAGTCGTGCTCGATGCGCCAGCGGACCTTGGCCAGGCGGACCAGGTCAGCGATCGCCGTGTCGGCCGGCAGGTTGGAGAGCCAGTAATCGGTGGGAGCCTCGGCCTCTTCGGGCCACTCGACGAGCTGCCAGCAGTCGGGCAGGATGCCGTCCCACCAGCCCTGCTCGGCCGAGGCAGCGGCTTTGATCGGACGCTCGACGGCCTTGCCGGCGGGGCGGACGCGCACGGCGGCGAAGCGGGACCGTAACTTGCCGCGCGTGCCCTGCCGCCAGGCGATGGTGGTGAACGCCTGCGGCTGGAGACCGGCGGCCAGGGCTGCCATCGATGGTGCGGGCTGTCGGTAGCGGGGCTGGGGCCAGCAGCCGATGGGTCCGTTGCGGTCCGGCGTCTCGGGTTTCGCGTCGAAGGGGTGGGCGGTCACGTCCGCGCGGACGGCCAGCACGTAGTCGATTCCGCGGTCCGTCAGGGCGGCCCGCAGGTGTGCGTTGGTGCCGTAGGCGGCGTCGGCCACGACGACCGGCGACCTCATTCCCCAGTCGGCCAGCGTGTCGAGCATGTCCAAAGACAGCCGCCACTTCTCGCGGTGCGTGACCTCGGGCGGGACGCGGGTGGCAGTCCTGCGGTCGTCGTCCGCTTCCCATTCCTTGGGCAGGAACAGCCGCCACTGCAGCGGGCAGGAGGCGGTGTCGGTCGCGGCGTGGACGCTGACCGCGACCTGGCAGTTGGCGCGTTTGCCCAGGGCTCCGCAGTACTGCGGGGCCACAGCGACCGACATTCTTCCGTCCTTGGGTACGGACACGTCGTCGATCACCCAGGCCGTCGGGGCGATGAGCGGGAGCATGCGTTCGCAGATCCGCCGCTGCACCGGCACGGGATCCCAGGTGGACTGGTTCACGAACTGCTGGAGGTTCTGCTCGTTGCCGTCCGGCAGCCGAGCGGCCATGGCCTGGATCGACTTGCGGCGGCCGTCCAGCATCAGTCCCCGCAGGTAGCAGTCACCCTTGGCCAGCTGATCCTTGCGCGGCACCGAGGCGAACACATCAGCCACGTATAACGCCAACCTGGCCCGTACACGCTTTACTTCGTGTGCATCCAGACATCCAACATGCCCAGGAACAGCCGAACTCGAAGACCTAACGGAGTCCTACTAGCTGTGAAAGCCCTGGCCCATGCCGCGTCCCGAAGCCGAAGAAGACCAGCTGACGAAGTGGTGCCAGCCAATCCGTTCGGCCCCGAGCGCACACTCAAGATCGCGGAAGCGGAGGGTGGACTCGTGTCTGTCGCCGACCCCTACCCCTGGTGCGGAAGCCGCGATCCCCTGCCTGCTGATACCACCCGCTGCTGCTTTCGCGGGCCCGCTCAGCCGCATCCCCGGCTGGGCGGGTGGGAGTGTCTTGTTTTTCGTGTAAGCCCTGATGTTGATGCTTCTCGTGGTTGATTCGGGTGTTACTGATTGTCGATGACGCGGTCGCCGTAGAAG
>NZ_JBEXZD010000199.1:0-5341 GCF_040628575.1 Streptomyces sp. NPDC006393 | reverse complement strand
CTTCCACAACCTCAAGGGCCTCCAGCCCGACGAGCACGCCAGCCTCTCCGACAGCTTCTCGCGCTCCTGCAACACGGCCTTCGTCAAGCTCACCGACGACCTCGCGGACCGAGGGGGGTCGGACGCGCTGACCAGGGAGGCCCAGGACCGCTTCGGGCTCGGCCGGGACAACTGGAAGAGCGGCATCCCCTCCTTCGACGGCTCGGTGCCCGCCGTCACCGGCCCGGACCAGGCGGCCAACATGATCGGGCAGGGCCAGGTGCAGATGAGCCCGCTGAACATGGCGTCGGTGACGGCCACCGCCATGACCGGCCGGTTCCGTCAGCCCGTCCTCGTCTCCCCGCAGCTCGACGACCGCGAACTCGCCACGGCCCGGGGCCTTCCGGCGAGCACGGTCGCCCAGCTGCGGCAGATGATGAACCGCACCGCCACCAGCGGCACGGCGGCCGTCGCGATGTCCGGGCTGAGGGGCAGGATCGGGGCGAAGACCGGCTCCGCCGAGGTCGACGGGCAGGCGAAGTCCAACAGCTGGTTCACCGGGTACCGCAACGACGTGGCCGCCGCCGCCATGACCCAGGAGGGCGGACACGGCGGCGACGCGGCCGGCCCCATCGTGGCGGCGGTGCTGCGCGCGGCCGGCTGAGCCGGACGGCCCGGGTTTGTCGCAGCTTGGCTACGGACCGGCGGCCGAAGTCACCCGCACAGAGCGGGACTCTAGGGTGGGTGCCGTCGTTGGGTGCGTGGGTGCGCCGAAGGTGGCACGAGCAGCGCGGGCGGCGGGGGCCTCGGGATCGCAAAGGACGGAAGGCAGTGGGCAAGAGAAGGCGCGTCGCCGAGCGACGGAGGACGAGTCCGGCCATGGTCGGCGGTGTGATCGCCGTGGTCGCCGTCGGTGCCGGCGTCGGCGCGTACGTGCTGTACGGCGGTGGCGCCGCGGCCGAGGACCAGACCCGGACCACGTCGGCGAGCGGCCAGCGCAAGGTGCCCACCGGGCCCCTGTCGGCGGCCGAGGTGCAGACCACGGCCGGGCGCTTCCTGTCGGCGTGGCAGCAGGGCAGGCCGGCCGAGGCGGCCGCCACGACCAGCGACTCCGCCGCGGCCGGCGCGCTGCTCACCGGTTACGCCAAGGACGCGCACCTGAAGGACGTCACGCTGACCGAGGGCACCCCCAGCGGCGGCACGGTCCCCTTCCAGGTCAAGGCGACGGTGTCGTACAAGGGCCTGAGCAAACCGCTGGCGTACGACAGCGCGCTGACCGTCGTGCGCCGTGCCACCGACGGCGCACCGGTGGTCGACTGGCACGCGGCCGTCGTCCACCCCGACCTGAAGGACGGCGACAGGCTGGTCACCGGCGAGTCCGGCACCCCTCCGGTGAAGGCCCTGGACCGGGACGGCGGCGAGCTGACCGCCGCGAAGTACCCGTCGCTGGGCACGGTGCTGGACGGGCTGCGCGACAAGTACGGCAAGACCGCCGGCGGCAAGGCGGGCGTGGAACTGCGCGTGCTGCGCGGCACCGCGTCGAAGAAGGCGGAGCTGCCCGACAAGACGCTGGCCGAGCTGAGCAAGGGCACCCCGGGCACGGTGAGGACGACGCTGAGCCCCACCCTCCAGGCCGCCGCCGAGGAACAGGTGTCCCGGCAGAAGCGGGCTTCGGTGGTCGTGATGCGCCCCTCGACGGGTGAGATCCTCGCCGTGGCGAACACCGGCCACGGTTTCAACACCGCCTTCCAGGGCTCCCTGGCACCCGGCTCCACCATGAAGATCGTGACGTCGACGATGCTGTTCGAGAAGGGGCTCGTCACCCCGGACGCCTCGCACCCCTGCCCCAAGACGTACAAGCTCGCCGGCTGGACGTTCCACAACGACGCCGACTCCGAGATCAAGAACGGCAGCTTCAAGCTGAGCTTCGGGGCCTCCTGCAACAACGCCTTCATCGATTTCGCGCCGAAGCTGTCCGACAGCGACCTGACGAAGGAGGCCCAGCAGGTCTACGGCCTCGGCCTGAACAACTGGGCCATCGGCGTGCCGTCGTTCGACGGCTCGGTCCCGGTGCAGAGCGGCGCGCAGATGGGCGCCTCGCTGATCGGGCAGGGCGGGGTGCGCATGAACCCGCTGAACATGGCGTCGGTGTCGGCGACGGTCCAGGCGGGCGTCTTCCACCAGCCGTACCTGGTGGACCCTGAAGTGGACCACCGCACGCTGGCGAAGGCCTCGCGCACGATGTCGTCGAAGACCCGGGCCCAGCTGAAGGACGTCATGGCGTACACCGCGGCGTACGGCACCGCGGCCAAGGCGATGTCCGGGGTCGGCGGCGACGTCGGCGCCAAGACCGGTTCCGCCGAGGTCGACGGCCAGGAGAAGCCGAACGGCTGGTTCACCGCCTACCGCGGTGATCTCGCGGCGGCGGGCGTCGTCCAGGCGGGCGGCCACGGCGGCGACACGGCGGGCCCGATCGTGGCGGCCCTGCTGAAGGCGGGCGGCTGAGCGAGCGGTACCGGCTCCCCGCTCAGTGGTGGACCATGGCCCTGCTGGTCGCCGCCGCGGCCGTGTAGGTGCTCCCCAGGAATCTCAGCAGCGTCCTGGTCTCGAACTGCACCACCGAGACGCCCTGCGGGGAGTGGAACTCGACCACGGCCTGCACCCGGCCGCAGGGCCACACCCGCACCGGTCCGCTGCCGGCCGGGGCGCGCAGCCCCTGTTCGAGCAGCGACCGGGAGAACCTCCACTCGTGCGATCCGGGCAACCCGATCCGCACCGAGCCCGGGTCGTCCTGCGGGTCGTAGCGCAGGACGACCGGGACGGCACCGTGCTCGTCCAAGGAGTCGTCATCGGTGACTATGTGGGCTCGTGCGTACTGCTCGACTACAGGCATCGGACGACCCCTCACAATCGGTGACCTACCCGGCAGCTATTTTCCCGTTTCGTTACCAATGTCCCATATATCCCGATTTACACATCTTGGCGGCCAGGCGCTCAGATGTGTAAATGACGACCGCCTCGCTCTTGCAACCAGTTCGCAACAAGCCACTATCATCGAACGGTGCATGTGCCTGACGGATTCATCAACGCCCCCACGTCCGCCGCCGCCGGAGTGGTCGCCGCCGGTGCCCTCGCGGTGAGCCTGCGCGGCGCGCGCCGAGAGCTCGACGAGCGCACCGCGCCGCTGGCCGGCCTGGTCGCCGCGTTCATCTTCGCGGTGCAGATGCTCAACTTCCCCGTCGCGGCCGGGACCAGCGGCCACCTCCTGGGCGGGGCGCTCGCCGCGATACTCGTGGGTCCCTACACGGGGGTCCTGTGCGTCTCGGTCGTCCTGCTCATGCAGGGCATCCTCTTCGCCGACGGCGGGCTGACCGCGCTCGGCGTCAACATCACCGACATGGCGATCACCACGACGGTCGTGGCGTACGCCGTCTTCCGCGGCCTGGTGAAGGTGCTGCCGCGCCGCCGCCGCTCGGTCACCGTCGCCTCCTTCGCCGCCGCGCTCCTCTCCGTCCCGGCCGCCGCCGTCGTCTTCACGCTGATCTACGCGATCGGCGGCACCACCGACGTGTCGATCGGCAAGGTCGCCACCGCGATGATCGGCGTGCACGTCCTCATCGGCATCGGCGAGGCCGCGATCACCGCGCTGACCGTCGGCGCCGTCATCGCCGTACGGCCCGACCTGGTGTACGGCGCGCGCGGGCTGCAACAGCGGCTGAAGCTCCGCGTGAACGGCGAGCTGGTCGACGCCCCCGCCGCCGAGCCCACGCCCGTCCCGACCGCGGCGCGCTCGCACCGCAAGCTGTGGATCACCGGCCTGGTCACCTCGCTCGTCCTCGCCGGCTTCGTCAGCTTCTACGCCTCGGCCAGCCCCGACGGCCTGGAGAAGGTCGCCCACGACCAGGGCATCGACAAGAAGGAGGAGCGGCACGCCTCCGCCGACTCCCCGCTCGCCGACTACGGCGTGAAGGACATCTCCGACGCCCGGCTGTCCGGCGGGCTCGCGGGCGTGATCGGCGTCGGCTCCACCGTCGTCGTGGGCAGCACGGTGTTCTGGGTGGTGCGCAGGCGCCGTACGAGCGCCTCGGCCGCCACCTCCGGTCCCTCCGCATCGCAGGCCGCCTGATGGGGGCGGGGCACACGCACCGGCTGTACCGGCACGGGCACTCGCCCGTGCACGCGCTGCCGCCGCACACCAAGCTCGCCGCGGCCTTCGCCTTCGTGGTGGTCGTGGTGTCGACCCCGCGCGAGGCGATGTGGGCGTTCGCCCTGTACGCCGTGCTGCTCGCGGCCGTCGCGTCCGCGGCCCGCGTGCCCGCCGGATTCCTGCTCGGACGGCTGCTGATCGAGATCCCGTTCGTCGCCTTCGCCGTGCTGATGCCGTTCGTGGCGGAGGGCGAACGCGTCGACGTCCTCGGCATGTCCCTCAGCGTGAGCGGCCTGTGGGGCGCCTGGAACGTGCTCGCCAAGGGCACCCTCGGGGTCGCCGCGTCCGTGCTGCTGGCGAGCACGACCGAGCTGCGCGAACTGCTGCTCGGCCTCCAGCGCCTGAAGCTGCCCCCGCTGCTGGTCCAGATCGCCTCCTTCATGATCCGCTACGGCGATGTGATCACCGACGAGATGCGGCGCATGCGCATCGCCCGGGAGTCACGCGGCTTCGAGGCGCGCGGCATCCGGCACTGGGGAGTGCTCGCCAAGTCCGCGGGCGCGCTGTTCATCCGCTCCTACGAGCGCGGGGAGCGGGTCCACCTGGCCATGGTGAGCCGCGGCTACGCCGGTTCCATGCCGGTCATCGACGAGGTGACCGCGTCCCGGACGCAGTGGTCGTACGCACTGGCCCTCCCCTGTGCCGCGCTCGTCGTCTGTCTGCTGGGATGGGTCCTGTGACTGTGCCTTCTCTCGAGGTCTCCGGCCTCGCCTTCGCCTATCCCGACGGGCACCAGGCCCTCTTCGGCGTCGACTTCTCCATCGCACGCGGGGAGCGGGTGGCGCTGCTCGGCCCGAACGGCGCCGGCAAGACGACCCTGGTGCTGCATCTCAACGGCATCCTCGGCGGCGGGACCGGCACGGTGACGGTGGCCGGGATGCCGGTCGGCAAGCGGCACATGGCCGAGATCCGGCAGAAGGTCGGCATCGTCTTCCAGGACCCGGACGACCAGCTGTTCATGCCGACGGTGCGGGAGGACGTGGCGTTCGGACCGGCGGCGGCCGGCCTGAAGGGCCCGGCACTGGAGCAGCGGGTGCGTACGGCCCTGGAGCGGGTCGGCATGCAGGACTTCGCCGACCGCCCGCCGCACCACCTCTCCTTCGGGCAGCGCCGCCGGGTGGCCGTGGCGACGGTCCTCGCCATGGAGCCGGAGAT
>NZ_JBEXZD010000198.1:0-5345 GCF_040628575.1 Streptomyces sp. NPDC006393 | reverse complement strand
CCGCCCTGGGTGTTGCCACCGCCGCCACCACCCTGCGTACCGCCCTGGGTGTTGCCACCGCCGCCACCACCCTGCGTACCGCCCTGGGTGTTGCCACCGCCGCCACCACCCTGCGTACCGCCCTGGGTGTTGCCGCCACCGCCACCACCCTGCGTACCGCCCTGGGTGTTGCCGCCACCGCCACCACCCTGCGTACCGCCCTGGGTGTTGCCGCCACCGCCACCCTGCGTACCGCCCTGGGTGTTGCCGCGGCCGCTGCCCTGCGTGCCGCCCTGGGTGTTGCCGGGCCTGTTCTGGTTGGTCTTACCGCAATTCTTCTGGTTCTTCGGGCACGGCCTTTCCGGAAGCAGGCTCTGCGCCTGCGATGTACCCTTGCCGACATGCACCTCAGCAGGTGCCGCTGAGGCGGAAGTCCCGATGGTGAAGACTCCTCCCACCACTGCTGCCGAGGCTATTGCTGTGGCTATCTGCCGCTTCCGATTGATCCGCATGGGCCGTGCTCCTCTTTTTCTTCCGTGTAAGACGCGAATCCCGAATCCGGCGATATCGCACGGAGCGACCGGGAACCACGTCACCTTGGAGACCAACGTCTCAACCGCTGACCAGGCCCGTCCCGCCTGAGTCAGCCCGCGGGACACGTCCGAGAAGTTCACTCCACGCACCGGACGGTCAACCCGTCGGTGAGGTCCGCTCGTTGTGGGCCACACCGTCGCCCCTCGAAAACATGTGTGACTCAGAGGTGGCGCAATTCCCATGCTGTTCTCGCGCTTCGGCCCAGTCAACTCAAGCCGCGCACGCCGCACGGTTATGACCTCGGCGCTGTCACCAGAATTGACCACACAAGGCCTGGAAATCGTCCAGAATCAAGGAATTCGGCACCGGTACGTCCGAGCCGGAAGCGGGCACCGCCGCTGAATTGAAGCCTAAAATAGTGGCACGCCTGTCACCTGAAGTGGTGACACGGAAGTTGACCTTGGGCTGATGTTCGAGCGATCCGGGAGGATCCGCCGGCGGGCAGACGGGGCAGAACACAACCGACGACTCCTCCCCCCACGGCACCTTGAGGGAGTTCCCATGCTGCACGGCATCGACGTGAGCGCCTACCAGTCCGCCACGTACGACACGCACGGCCTCTCCTTCGTCTTCATCAAGGCGACGGAGGGCCGTTCGTACGTCAACTCGCGGCTGAACGCCCAGACCAAGCACGGCCGCGACGCCGGTCTGGTGGTCGGCTTCTATCACTTCCTGTGGCCCGGCAACATCACCGCCCAGGCCGAGTACTTCGTCTCCCACGCCCCCGAGAAGGCCGGTGACATCCTCGCCGTCGACTGGGAGACCACGGGCGAGGGCACCCACGCCTCCAACTCGGAGAAGGACCACTTCATCCGCAAGGTGAAGGAACTGCGCCCGCACAACCGGGTCGTGCTGTACGCGAACCGCAACTTCTGGCTGAACATCGACACGACGTCCTACGCGGGCGACGGCCTGTGGATCGCCGACTACGTCACCGCGGGCCACCCGCGCATCAAGGCCAAGTGGCGCTTCCACCAGTACACCGACGACCCGCACGACAAGAACGTGGCGAACTTCTCCTCGGCGGCCGCGCTGCGGGAGTGGGCCAGGCCGTGACGGCCGGCCCGCTCCCCCAGCCGGTGCCGGACACCCCCTAGGAGGGTCTCCGCCTAGCCCCGGAAGTCGGCCGGGCGTTCCGGGGTCGTCTCCGCCAGGGCCTTGGTCACGGTGTCGGCGCCGGCCCGCAGGCCGTAGACCGGGGTGCCGGGCTGCTGGCGCCAGGAGTCGTCGATGCCACCGGCATCCACGGTGTCGAAGCCGATCTCGTCGATCAGCGCGCGGACCCTCGCCTTGGCCGCCTCGTCGTCGCCCGCCACCGGGAGCGCCATGCGGTCGGGGTCACCGGCCGGCCGGGGACGCTCGAGGAGGTCCTGGGCGTACGTGCCGTTGAACGCCTTGATCACGGGGTGGCCGAGCTGCCGTTCGGTCCAGCGGCTCTCGGTGAGGCCCTCGTCCTCGATCGCGGCGATCCTGCCGTCCCGTTCCCGCGGGTAGTAGTTGCCGGTGTCGATGACCGCCACGCCCTCGGCGGCCTCGTCGAACAGGCCGGACGGCAGGCCGGGGACGGCTTTCAGGGGGACGGTGACCACGACGACCTCGGCGCCGTGGGCCGCCTCCTCGACGCGCACGGGGGTCGCGCCGGTCTCCTCGGCAAGCGCGGTCAGGGTGTGCGGACCGCGGGAGTTGGCCACGGAGACGTCGTGTCCGGCGGCCGTGAACCGCCGGGTGAGGTTGCCGCCGATGTTGCCCGCGCCGATGATGCCGATCTTCATCTCTGCTCGCCTCGCTCTTCCGGGAGTCCCGGAGGTCGGTCGGGTGTCCTTGCACAGCCGTTGCAGGCCACGTGCAACCTCCGGGCGGCGCGGGCTATTCCGGGCGTACGGCGAAGGGCGTACCGGGAAAGGCGTACGGCGAAGGGCGTACGGCGAAGGGCGCCCGCCGCCGGGCGGTGGGCGCCCCTCAGGTCCGTGCCGGACGCGTCACTTGCTCAGGTAGGTCCAGAACTCGTCGAACGACAGCACCTTGTCGCCGTTCAGGTCGCGGGTCCTGATGATCGCCTCCGCCACCGTCTCGGTGACGTTCCAGTCGCCCTCCTGGGCCAGGGCGGACTTGAACTCGGCGGCGGTGATGAAACCGTCACCGTCCGCATCGATCCGCTGGAACTGCTTGCGTGCTTCCTCGATGTCGGCCACCGATCCGCCCCTCTTGTCGTACCTGACTGTCCTGCTGTCGCTGGTCAGATTAGCTGCCCGTGCGGACCTGAAGCGCAGCGGCCACCCAGGAGAACTCGTCGGCGTAGGAGTGCACGGGTGTTCCCTTGAGGATCCCCAGCAGTTCCCGGTAGCGGGCGAGCCTGACGTTGTGGGTCGCCCTGACGCGTTCCAGGACCGCCGCCGGGTCGGCGTCCCCGAACAGGTCACGCAGGACCCGGTCGGCCTCCGGAGCCTCGGGGGCGATCCCGCGCTCGCGCGCCTTCCCGACCAGTTCGACCAGCCTCTTGGCGAACCACCGGGACGCCCCGGCAGGCGTGTCGGCGCCGCGGTCGGAGTGATTGAGCTCGGCCGCCCTGCGCATCTGCGCCCGGAACTCCGCGTCCTGCACCAGCTCGGCCAGCTCCACCCAGGCGTCGACCTGTTCGGGCGTCGGGTCGTCCGGCAGGTTCACCGCGGTGTTCCGCATCCTGTCGCGGATGTCCGGGTCCACGGTGTCGAGCCCGTGGAACATCTCCTCCACGAACTCCTCCATGATCCGCCTGCGCTCGGCCGCCGACAGCCGTGCCAGTCTGTTCATCAGGGTCGTCTCCTCCGCACTCGATCCGCGTCGCGCCACGCTCGACAGCACCGCGCGGGTCACCTTCAGCGACCGGATCTGCGCGTCCAGCGCCACCACGTGCGCGGCGGCGACCTCCGCGACCGTCCGCTCCCCGGCCAGCACCCGGCGCACGTCGTCCAGGCCGAGGCCCAGCTCGCGCAGGGTCCGGATCAGCTCGAGCCGGGCCACGCAGGCGGCGTCGTAGAGGCGGTAGCCGCCCGCGGAACGGGCCACCGGGGGCAGGGCGCCCTCGTCCGACCAGTAGCGGATGGTGCGCACGGTCAGTCCGGTGGCCCGGGCCAGCTCGCCGATGGTGAGAAGTCCGGTGCTGTCGTCGTTCACGTCTGCGAGTCTGGGCCTTCCAGTGGGTGGAGACTCAAGGAGCGGCCATGGAGGCCTTGCGGGACATTCTGGACGCCGCCGCCCGTGGCGTCTTCCCGCCGGTGGACGGCGGCACGACGGTCGTGCCGCAGCACTGCCACCGGGACGCGGGAGTCGTCGCCTTCACGGCGCACTCCGTCGTGTTCACCGACGAGGATCCGCTGTGGGTGCACGAGGCGCTGCGCTCGGTCGACTGCGACGAGCTCGCCGCACCCCTGAACCCGCGGTTCCTGTCGGCGCTCATCGACCGCACGGGGCGTCGGCACGACACCGTGGACGCGCTGCTGGTCGCGGCTCCCCTGCCGGGTGAGCCCCCGGTGGCTGTGGAGGAGGTCGCCGACCCCGCGCACCCCCGGATCGCCTACGCCCGCGAGCGGCGCGCCGGGGTACGCGCGTGGGCCGCCGACGGCGGGGTGGTGGTGCTGGGGCGCGGGGTGGCGGGGCGGGTCGAGGTCTCGGTCGAGGTCGACGCGGACGTACGGCACCGGGGGCTGGGGCGCGCCCTGGCGACGGCGGCCCGGCACCTGTGCGACGAGCCCGTGTGGGCGCAGGTGTCGCCGGGGAACGCCCGCAGTCTGCGGGCGTTCCAGGCGGCCGGTTACCGTCCGGTGGGGGCGGAGGCGCTGCTGCTCCCCGCCGGTCAGCGGAAGATGCCCGTGTGGCCGAGCGAGTAGCGGCCCGGCTGCGGGTAGACCGCGAGGCCGTGCGGGCCGCTGCCGACCTTGATGCGGGCGAGCTGCCGGCCGGTGCGGGTGTCGATGGCGTACACCTCCGAGTTGTAGCGGCCCGACAGCCAAAGGACCTTGCCGTCGGCCGACACGCCGCCCATGTCGGGGCTGCCGCCCTGCGGCAGGCGCCACTTCTTGGTGAGCTTGCCCTGGGTGAAGTCGAAGACGGAGATGGTGCCCTCGCCCCGGTTGGAGATGTACATCTCGCGCGAGTCACGGCTGATGTAGAGGCCGTGGGCGCCCTTGCCGGTGGGCAGGAACACCGGCTTGCCGAACGTCTTTCCGTCCAGGATCCACAGGCCGTCGGCCACCATGTCGGCGACGTAGAACTTCTTGCCGTCGGGCGAGACCTTCACGTCCTGGGGCATGGCGCCGCGGTGGTCCAGCTTCTGCCTGCCGACGATCTTCATCTGCGCGGTGTCGACCTTGAGCAGTTCGCCGCTGAACTCGCAGGAGACGATGAAGTAGCGGCCGTCCAGGGAGAAGTCGGCGTGGTTGACCCCGGCGCAGGGGACCGGGACGGTCTTCACCCGGTCCATGGTGTGCGCGTCGCGGAAGACGAGCTGGCGGTCCTTGGAGGCCATGACGACGGCGTACTTGCCGTCGGGCGTGAAGTAGAGGTTGTACGGGTCGTGCACGTCGACCGGCTTGCCCGCCTTGCCGGTCTTCGGGTCGATGGGGGTGAGGGAGTTGCCGAGGTCGTTGTTGACCCAGAGCGTCTTCAGGTCCCAGGACGGCACGACGTGCTGCGGCTGGCGGCCCACCGGGATGGTCTCGATGACCTTGTACGTCGCGGGGTCGATGACCGTGACGGTGTTGGAGTTGGTGTTGGGGACGTAGACCCGGGAGGGG
>NZ_JBEXZD010000197.1:0-5521 GCF_040628575.1 Streptomyces sp. NPDC006393 | reverse complement strand
TCCACCATGACGCCGGACAGCAGCATGCACACGGGCGTGGGCGCGACGGCGTGCGCGTCGGGCAGCCAGAACTGGAAGGGGACGGCGGCGGCCTTCACCAGCAGGCCGGTCAGGACCAGCACGAAGGCGGCGAGGGTCAGGGCGTCCGGCCCGTGGTGGGCTGCGGCCGCGTCCAGTCCTTCTCCGATCTTCGCCATGGCCAGTTCGCCGGTGCGGGCGTACAGCAGGGCGATGCCCATCAGCATGAAGTAGGCGCCCAGCGAGTTGACCAGGGCGAAGCTCAGCGCGCCCTGCACGGCCTTGGCCTCGTCGATGCGGTACCCGGTGAGCGCGTAGGCGACGGCGCTCATCAGCTCGAAGAACACGAACGCGTTGAACAGGTCGCCGGCCACGGCGAAGCCGCACATGCCGCCCTGGAAGAGCAGTATCAGCGCGGGGAAGGTGCCGGCGTGACCGCGCGGCGGCTCGTCGAAGTAGTGCCAGGAGTAGGCCAGCGCGGCCAGCGTGAGCAGGGAGACGAGCGCCGCCATGCCGAGCGACGGCCCGTCCCCGATCAGCACGATGCCGACGCTCTCGCCCCCCTTGGGGAACCAGCCGCCGACCCATTCCACCAGGGCCGGCGAGGAGTGCGGCAGCAGCACGATCGCGAGGGCGGCCGTGGTGGCCGCGGCCAGGCAGCCGAAGGCCTCGGCGACCGGGCGCGGCAGGTGGCGGCCGCCCGCGACGAGCAGGCCGGCCCCCAGCAGGGGGACGGCCGGCAGCAGCGGCAGCAGACGGTGCATCAGCCGCGCAGCTCCCTCAGCTCGTCGGGGTCGACCGTGCCGTGCCGTTTGGCGATCTGCACGGTCAGCGCGAGCAGCAGCGCGGTCACGGTGGCGCCGACGACGACGTCGGTGAGGGTGAGGGCCTGGACGACCGGGTCGACCACGGGCCGCGAGCCGGGCCGGATGTCTGAGAAGACGGGCGCGGTGCCGCCGTCGCGGTAGCCGACGGCGAGCAGCAGGACGTATGTCGCCGACTGGCACACGGCCAGGCAGCCCACGGCGTGGATCAGGTTCCGGCTGGTGGCCAGGCCGTAGCAGCCGGCCAGGAACACATAGGCGGCGACCAGGTACGGAAGGACGTGCGTCACGGCGTTCACGGCGCGCTCACTCCCCACTGTCCTGCTCCTCCACCGCCCTCCTGAGTCCTCACGACCCACTGCCCTCCTCGATCTCGACGGCCTGGTCCAGGAAGCGGGCGAGCAGCACGACGACCGCGCAGGCGACCTCCATGCCGATGGCCGCGTTCAGCAGCGGAACGGTGCCGCCCGAGGACAGCGTGTTGAACGTGCCGTAGGGCAGCAGGGTGTTGGCGAGGAAGGCGGTGCCCGCCAGCACACCGGCGAAGCCCAGCACGAGGTAGGCGGACGCGGACAGCGCGTCGCCGATCTCGTAGGCGTCGACCGGGCGGATGCGTTCCAGGGCGGCGTAGTCGGCGCCCAGGTACATCAGGTGCAGGGCGGTCGCGGCGACCACACCGCCCTGGAAACCGCCGCCGGGGCTGAGCTGCCCGTGGGCGATCACATACAGGCCGGTGACCAGGGCGGTCGGCAGCACGATCAGTGCGTAGCGACGCACGGGCGCGGCGACCTCGCAGGGCTCCGGCGGGTCGCGGTGCTCGTCGCGGGCCTGGCGCAGCAGGACGACACAGCCGAGGACGGACGCGAAGAGGATCGTCATCTCGCCCATCGTGTCGAAGGCGCGCTGGTCGAAGTTGACGGAGGCGACGGTGTTGGCGATGTGCCGGGCGAGGGCCGCGCGCACGGCACGGTCGCCGTACGGGTGCCAGGGGCCGCCGAAGGAGGGAAGCCGCAGGCAGGCCGCGACCAGGAGGGCGGCGAGCCCGCCGCCGCCGAGGACCACCAGCCACAGCCGGGCGCGCGGGGTCACTGCTTGCTGTCCTTGCCGTGGGCGGAGCGCCGGCGGACCTTGCGCACCGAGAGCATGATCAGCAGCGGGGTCAGGGCCGAGCCCACGGCGAGCTGCGACAGCCCGACGTCCGGCGCCTGGAGCACGGTGAACAGCACGGCGAGGGCGGTGCCGAGAACGGCCAGGACCAGGGCCTGGCGGGCGGGGTCGCGGTTGGCGACGGCCGCCGTCGCCAGGCCGGCGACGGCGAGCAGGGCCACGACGACGACCGCGTCAGCCACGGCTCACGCCCGGGAAGCCGCCGGACATCGCCCGGGAGGCGAGGAGGTTCCCGCCGACCAGCAGCGCCCCGACGATCAGGAGCTTCACCATCGCCCGGCCGGGCCCGGTGACCGCGCACAGCACGGCCACGACCACCACGCCGAGGCCGGCGGTCGCCCAGGTCACCCCCCAGGCCCGCGGCCGCTCGTCGGCGAGTTCGTCGGCGAGCAGCCGGGCGAAGACGAGGGTGCCGACCGGGCCGAGCAGGGCCAGGAGCAGGGCGAGATCGACGTAGGAGGTGCGGTCGTAGCCCTGGGAGAGCAGCAGCAGGCCGGGGCAGACCAGGGCGGTGGACAGGTTCTGCGCGACGACGCGGCGCCCCAGCGGACCGGTGGCCACACCCCACAGTGTCGTCCCGAGACCGACGGCCAGCACCACCGTCGCCGCCAGGATCCAGCCGTTCACCGCGACCTCACCGCCGCCCGCCGGCCCGCCCGTGCGACCAGGGCGCCCACGCCCGCGGCGCACGATCCGACCACCCACTCCAAGGTGTAGACGGTGCTGATCAGCATCAGCCACAGCACCACGAGCGCGGCCCACCAGGCCAGCACCTCGCCGACGGCGAGCAGCGTCGTCCGCGCCTTCACACGCCACCTCCGCGGGCTCGGCCCCTGTTCACTGATGTGCGCCGTCCGGCGCTTTCCGGCATCCAAACACCGCTCCGGCCGCGGGCGGCGCGGCGGCGCGCGGGTCCGCAACCCGGTTGCCCCGACAGCAGCAGCGGAAACAGCGCACGGCTGTCCGGCATCGACCGAGCAGTACGCCTTTGCCTGAATCCCCGTCAGAACCGGTCCGTACCAAGGTCTTGACGACCCCTTACTTCACTCCTTAAATCAAGAGTCGACCCCAACCCCCCACAACGGTCGGCGCGCCCGTGCTCCGGGCCGCCGCACAGAAGGGAGAGCCGTGGCCTCTCCACGACTGCTCCGCAGATGTCTCCTCGGCGCCCTGTCCGCCGTGCTCGTCGGCTCCGCCGCGGTCGGCCCCGCGCGGGCGGACACACCGGGCGCCTCCCCCGCCGCCGCCACGGTGACGACGTTCTCCGACACCTTCGACGGCCCCGCGGGCGCGGCCGTCGACCCCGCCAAGTGGCAGACGGAGACCGGCGACAACGTCAACAACCACGAGCGGCAGTACTACACGTCGGGCAACAAGAACGCCGCCCTGGACGGCCAGGGCCACCTGGTCATCACCGCCCGGCGCGAGAACCCGGCCAACTACCAGTGCTGGTACGGCACCTGCCAGTACACCTCGGCCCGGCTGAACACCTCGGGGAAGTTCGCCGCGCAGTACGGGCACGTCGAGGCGCGGATGAAGATCCCGCGGGGGCAGGGCATGTGGCCGGCCTTCTGGATGCTCGGCACCGACATCGGGCAGGTGGGCTGGCCGAACTCCGGCGAGATCGACGTGATGGAGAACGTCGGCTTCGAGCCCTCGACGGTCCACGGGACGATCCACGGCCCCGGTTACTCCGGCTCGGCCGGCATCGGCGCGCCGTACTCGCTGCCGGGCGGCCAGGCGTTCGCGGACGCCTTCCACACCTTCGCCGTCGACTGGGCGCCGGACTCGATCAGCTGGTCGGTGGACGGCACCGTCTACCAGCGTCGCACCCCGGCCGACCTGGGCGGGAAGACGTGGGTGTTCAACAAGCCGTTCTTCCTGATCCTCAACCTGGCGGTGGGCGGCTACTGGCCGGGCGACCCGGACGGCTCCACCGCCTTCCCGCAGCAGCTGGTGGTCGACTCGGTGTCCGTCACCACGAGCACCACCTCCACCGGCGCCGCGATCCGCGGGCTGGCCGGCAAGTGCGTGGACGTGGCCGGCGCGAATCCGGCCAACGGCACCCCCGTCCAGCTCTACGACTGCAACGGCACCGCCGCCCAGCAGTGGACGTTCGCCTCCGACGGGAGCCTGCGCGCGCTCGGCAAGTGCCTCGACGTCACGGACAACGGCACCGCGGACGGCTCCAAGGTCCAGCTGTGGGACTGCACCGGAGGACCGAACCAGAAGTGGGTCCTGTCCTCGGCGCACGACATCGTCAACCCCCAGGCGAACAAGTGCCTGGACGTCACCGGCAACAACTCCGCCAACGGCACCCGCCTGCAGATCTGGACGTGCACGGGCGGCGCCAACCAGAAGTGGACGGTGGGGTGAGGACGAGGGGGCCCTGGGTGGCCGGGAACGGTCCTGCGGGGCCGGGAGCTTCCGCGGGGCCGGGAGCTTCCGCGGGGCCAGGGAACGGCCGGCTTAGTGCAGGGTCCATTTGAACTTGTCGCCGCCCACCCAGCGGACCACGTCCGGGTCGTCCAGGTCGTGGACCCGGATGCCGAACGCCGCGGCGGCCTGGAGGACATCGGTGACGGTCTTCGCCTCGCCGACCACCTCACCGTCGATCTCCACGATACGGAAAGGCGGATGGCCCGGCTGTACCCCGAGCACCATGATTCGCGGCTGGGAGACACGGGGGCTCGCGCTTTCGGTCATGTCATCAAGCCTAGGACGGGACCGCCTGGGACGAGCCCTCGCATCACGGGTGGGCGCGGGTGAAACCGGACCCACCGCGGCTCCTCGCACGTGATCGCACACGTACGGTCGCACACGTACGGTCGCACACGTACGGTCGCACGGCGCCCCGCTCAGGGGCGCCGCCAGTCGTCACCGGTCAGGTGGGAGCCGGCCATCGGGCCCATCCGCAGCATGCCGCCGTCCACGCTCCAGGACGCCCCGGTGACGTAGGAGGCGTCGGGGCCGGCGAGGAAGGCGATCACGGCGGCGACCTCGCGGGCGTCGCCCGGGCGGCCCAGCGGTACGCCGGGGCGGCGCTCGGTGTGCACGTCGGTGTCGTCCTGGCCGGTCATCGGCGTGGCGATCTCCCCGGGCGCCACCGCGTTCACCGTGATCCCGTGCTCGGCCAGTTCCAGTGCCATCACCTGGGTGAGCAGGCCGAGGCCCCCCTTGGCCGCGCAGTACGGAGCGGCTCCCACCCGCGGCTGGTGCTCGTGCACCGAGGTCACGTTGACGATCCGGCCGCCGTCGCCCTGCGCGATCATCCGCCGGGCCGCCTTCTGCCCGCACAACAGCGGCCCGACCAGGTCCACGTCGAGCACGCGGCGCACATCGTCCAGGCGGAGGTCGAGGAACGGTGTGGCGGTGCCGGTGCCGGCGTTGTTGACCAGGACGTCGATCCGGTCGCCGAGCTCCGCGGCCAGCTCGTCGAGGGCGCCCGCGGCGGCGGGCAGCCGGGTGAGGTCCATCCGGGTGACGGCGGCCCGCCGCCCTTTCCCCCGGAC
>NZ_JBEXZD010000196.1:0-5566 GCF_040628575.1 Streptomyces sp. NPDC006393 | reverse complement strand
GCAGGCGGCCTACAACCTGCCCTCCGCGACCGGCGGTTCGGGGCAGACGGTGGCGATCGTCGACGCCTACGACGACCCGAACGCCGAGGCCGACCTCGCCGTCTACCGCTCGCAGTACGGGCTGCCCGCCTGCACCACGGCCAACGGCTGCTTCAGGAAGGCCGACCAGAACGGCGGCACCAGCTATCCCCGGGGCGACTCCGGCTGGGCGGAGGAGATCTCCCTCGACCTCGACATGGTCAGCGCGGCCTGCCCCAACTGCAAGATCCTGCTGGTGGAGGCCTCCTCGGCGAGCATGACCAACCTCGGCACGGCCGTGAACACCGCGGTCAGGCTGGGCGCGAAGTTCGTCTCCAACAGCTACGGCGGCGGCGAGTCCTCCAGCGACCCGACCTTCGACACCCAGTACTTCAACCACCCCGGTGTCGCCATCACCGTCTCCTCCGGTGACAACGGATACGGCGTCGAGTACCCGGCCGCGTCCCGGTACGTGACGGCGGTGGGCGGCACGTCCCTCAAGGCCGCGTCGAACTCCCGCGGCTGGACCGACACCGTGTGGAGCGGCGCGGGCTCGGGCTGCTCCGCCTACGACGCCAAGCCCACCTGGCAGACCGACAGCGGCTGCGCGAAGCGCACCGTCGCCGACGTCTCGGCGGTGGCCGACCCCAACACCGGTGTGGCGGTGTACGACAGCTACCGGCAGGCCACCGGCTGGATGGTGTTCGGCGGCACCAGCGCCTCGTCCCCGCTGATCGCGGCGACCTACGCACTGGCGGGCTCTCCGTCCTCCGGCTCGTACCCGGCGTCGTTCCCGTACGCCCACACCTCGGCGCTGTACGACGTGACCAGCGGCTCCAACGGCAGCTGCTCCGGCTCGTACCTGTGCACCGGCACCAGCGGGTACGACGGTCCGTCCGGGCTCGGCGTCCCGAACGGCACGGCTGCCTTCACCGGCTGAGCCGCCGCACCGCCCGGCCGCCGAACCCCCCTACGGGGTGAGCCGGTTGGCCGTGTGCACCGCGCGGAGGACCGCCGCCGCCTTGTTGCGGCACTCGGTGTCCTCCGCGACCGGGTCGGAGTCGGCGACCACGCCGGCTCCGGCCTGGACGTACGCCGTGCCGCCGCGCAGCAGGGCGGTGCGGATGGCGATGGCGGTGTCGGAGTCGCCGGCGAAGTCGAGGTAGCCGACGCAGCCGCCGTACAACCCCCGCCGGGACGGCTCGAGTTCGTCGATGATCTGGAGGGCGCGCGGCTTGGGCGCGCCGGACAGCGTGCCCGCCGGGAAGCAGGCGGTCAGCACGTCGAAGGCGGTACGGCCCGCGGCGACCCGCCCGGTGACGGTCGAGACGATGTGCATCACGTGCGAGTACCGCTCGATGGACATGAAGTCGACGACCTCGACGGAGCCCGGCTCGCAGACCCGGCCCAGGTCGTTGCGTCCGAGGTCGACGAGCATCAGGTGCTCGGCGCGCTCCTTGGGGTCGCCGAGCAGTTCCTCGGCGAGGGCCTGGTCCTCCTGCGGAGTGGCGCCGCGCGGGCGGGTGCCGGCGATGGGATGGACCATGGCCCGCCCGTCCTCGACCTTGACCAGCGCCTCCGGGGAGGAACCGACGACGTCGAATCCCTCGAAGCGGAAGAGGTACATGTACGGCGAGGGGTTGGTGGCCCGCAGCACCCGGTAGACGTCCAGCGCGCTCGCCGTGCACGGCGTCTCGAAGCGCTGCGAGGGCACGACCTGGAAGGCCTCGCCGGCGCGGATGCGCTCCTTGATGTCCTCGACGGCCGCCTGGAAGTCCTGCCCGCCCCACAGCGCGGTGTACTCGGGCAGTTCGGAGGGCGGCAGCGCGGCCGGGGGCTGGGCGACCGGCCGGGACAGGTCCGCCTCCATCGCGTCGAGGCGGGCGACGGCGTCCGCGTAGGCCTCGTCGACGCCCGTGTCGAGGTCGTTGTGGTTGATCGCGTTGGCGATCAGCAGCACGGTGCCGTCCCAGTGGTCGAGGACGGCGAGGTCGGAGGTGAGCAGCATGGTCAGCTCGGGCAGCCGCAGGTCGTCCCGCTCGCCCGGGCCGACCTTCTCCAGGCGCCGCACGATGTCGTAGCCCAGATAGCCGACCATGCCGCCGGTGAAGGGCGGCAGGCCCAGGTCGTGGGCGAGGTCGCGGGGCGTGTGCAGGGCCTCGACGGTGGCCCGCAGGGCGGCCAGCGGGTCGCCCTCGACGGGGACGCCGACCGGCGGCGCGCCCAGCCAGTGGGTGCGGCCGTCCCTCTCGGTCAGGGTGGCGGCGCTGCGGACGCCCACGAAGGAGTACCGGGACCAGGAACGCCCGTTCTCCGCCGACTCCAGAAGGAACGTGCCGCTGCGCTCGGCGGCGAGCTTGCGGTAGAGCGCGACCGGGGTGTCGCCGTCGGCGAGGAGCTTGCGCGTGACCGGGATGACGCGCCGGTCGGTGGCGAGCTTGCGGAAGGTCTCGAGGTCCATGCCGCCGACCTTACTGATCGGACGCCGGGGCGGCGGGAGAGTCGCCGTCCTTGAGCAGTACATCGGCGTCGAAGCAGGTGCGGGCGCCGGTGTGGCAGGCGGCGCCGACCTGGTCGACCTTGACCAGCAGGGTGTCGGCGTCGCAGTCGAGCGCGACGGACCTCACCCACTGGAAGTGGCCGGAGGTGTCGCCCTTGACCCAGTACTCCCGGCGGCTGCGCGACCAGTAGGTGCAGCGGCCGGTGGTGAGCGTGCGGTGCAGCGCCTCGTCGTCCATCCAGCCCAGCATCAGCACCTCTCCGGTGTCGTACTGCTGGGCGATCGCGGGGAGGAGTCCGTCGGCGCTGCGCTTGAGGCGCGCGGCGATCTCGGGGTCGAGGCTGCTGGGCCGGGGGGTGCCGGGCGTGCTGGTCATGGATGCCATTGTGCCGCGCTGCGGTGACGGTCCGGGGGCGCGTCCGGTGTGCGGACGCGCACCGTGGTCGTAGGCTGACTCCATGTCGACCTTTGCCAAGCGTGAACGGCTTCTGCTCGCCGACCTCTTGGAGACCGCGGGTCCCGAGGCGCCGACTCTCTGCGAGGGCTGGCTCACCCGGGATCTCGCCGCGCACGTCGTGGTGCGCGAGCGCCGCCCGGACGCGGCCGGCGGCGCCCTGATCAAACCGCTCGCGTCCCGCCTGGAGAAGGTGCTCCAGGAGTACGCCGCGAAGCCGTACGAGGAGCTGATCCAGCTGATCCGTACCGGCCCGCCGCGCTTCTCCCCCTTCCAGCTCAAGCAGGTCGACGAGGCGGCCAACACGGTCGAGTTCTACGTCCACACGGAGGACGTCCGGCGCGCCCAGCCCGACTGGGCACCGCGCGAGCTCGACCCCGTCTTCCAGGACGCCCTGTGGTCCCGGCTGGAGCGCACCGCCCGGCTGCTGGGGCGGGGCATCCCGACAGGCCTGGTGCTGCGCCGCCCCGACGGCCAGACGGCCGTCGCGCACCGGGGCACGCCGGTGGTGACGGCGACGGGCGAGCCGTCGGAGCTGCTGCTGTTCGCGTTCGGCCGGCAGAGCGCGGCCCGCGTGGAGCTGGAGGGCGAGCAGGACGCGATCTCGAAGGTGTCGGAGACGAAGCAGCTGGGGTTCTGAGCGGGGTTGGGCGCGGCGCAGGCCCAGGCTGACCACGCCGCGCACGGCCGTGACCCGGCCCGGGCAGGCGGGATCGGCGTGGATCTGCAGCAGCGCGCCGCCGCACAGCGCGCCGCTGAGTCCCGCGACCAGGCCGATCAGCACGGCCACCGCGACTGCCGCGACTCTGAGCGGGGCCGGTGTCCGGTCCGGCGGGCGGTGGTCAGGTCTGCGGGGTCCGGCGGGCGGTGGCTCAGCGGGGCAGTTGGGCGCGGCGCAGGCCGGGGGCGGCCAGGGCGGCGACGCCGCCCAGGGCGCACACCGCCGCGCTGACGACGAACACCGGACCGGTTCCGAAGGCCCCGATCGCGGCGGCGGACAGCGGCATGCTGAGCGGGGCGAAGCCTAGGCTGACCAGGCTCGCGACGGCGGTGACCCGCCCGAGATACGCCGGTTCGGCCTGGGTCTGCAGCAGCGCGCCGCACAGGGCGCCGCTGAGTCCCGCGAGAAGGCCGACCAGCAGGGCCACCGCGACGGCCGCGACGACGCCGGGGGCGTAGGCGAGGGCGCCGATGGCCACGGAGCCACCGAAGACGAAGTACGCGACCAGCTGTCCCGCGTGCGGCAGCCGCCCGCGCACGGTGAGCAGCAGGGAGGCGGCACCGGCCCCCGTGCCGAACCCGGCCACCACCCAGCCCATGCCGGAGGCGCCCCAGCCGCGTTCGTCGGCCAGCAGGGTGAGGCCGACGTTGAGCGGACCCGTGAAACCGAGGTCGCCAAGGGCGATGGCCAGCATCAGCGGGGCCAGGACGCGGTGCCGCCGTATGTAGCTCAGGCCGACCAGCAGATCGCGCCAGGCGGTGGTGTCGCCGGTGCCGGCCGTGTCGTCCGGGGGCAGGTCGCGCATCCGGACGGAGACCAGCAGCGGCACCGAGACGGCTATCAGCAGCCCGGCGAGCCCGAAGGCGGCCGCCGCGCCGCCGAGTGCGACACCCAGCCCGCCGAGCGGGGCGCCGACGACGTTCGCGAACCGGATCGCCAGGCCCCGCATGCCCTGTACGCGGGCGAGCTGGCCCCGGCTCGTCAGACGCGGGGGCAGGGCGCCGACGGCGGGCATGAACACGGCGTCGACGGTGCCGAAGACGAGGGCGAGCAGGGTCAGCGGCCACAGCCCGGGGCTGGTGATCCACAGCAGGGCGGCCACGGCGAGGACGGCGGCGCACCGCACCGCGTCGCTGCCGATGACGACCCGGCGCGGACCGAACCGGTCCGCGACCACTCCGCCGCCCAGCATCAGCAGCGCCCTTGGCAGCGCACTCACCGCCATCACCGCTCCGGCCTGCGCGGGCGACCCGCCCCGCACGGCCGCCCAGGACAGGGCGATGTAGTAGACGTTGTCGCCCATCATCGACGCGGTGTAGGCGCCCAGCCAGCGCAACACGTTGGCATCGCGGTGCGCGGGGCGTTCGACGGCGGGTGCGTCGGCGGATGTCGCGGACACGGTGGTCACTGT
Organism: Streptomyces sp. NPDC006393; assembly: GCF_040628575.1. NCBI lineage: Bacteria > Bacillati > Actinomycetota > Actinomycetes > Kitasatosporales > Streptomycetaceae > Streptomyces > Streptomyces sp. NPDC006393. The sequence goes on along the minus strand of NZ_JBEXZD010000196.1, from coordinate 462 downwards.
GGCGGCCTCTCTCAGACGCGGAACGGGAATCCGTACATGTGCAGCGCGACGTTCTCGCGCCCCTCGGTGTCGCCGGCCGCCTCACGGGCGCGGCCCTCGTCGTCGTACTTCTTCAGGAGGTCCAGGAGGTCCTTCTTCAGCTCGGCCAGTTCGCCGGCGGTCAGCCGCAGCAGTGACTCACTGTCGTGGGCGGCCTCGTTCCACTCCGGCCCCCAGTGGGGGCGCTCGTCGAGGTAGGTGCGGTACATCTCGGCGCGCTGCTCCAGGAAGAGCCGGGAGGCCGCCAGGTGCGTCGCCACCTTCTCCGGGGCGTCCTGGAAGTCCTTGTCGCGGATGGAGACGCCGTCCGAGGCGGGCTGCCACCAGCGTTCCCGCGCGTCCGCGCTGCGCGGCTCGGCCTCCTCGATGAGTCCGTGCTCGGCGAGCTTGCGCAGGTGGTAGCTGACCAGCGACACGGCCTCG
>NZ_JBEXZD010000195.1:0-5773 GCF_040628575.1 Streptomyces sp. NPDC006393 | reverse complement strand
GGGCTTGCCCTGTCCCGCCGGCGGGACAGGGCAAGCCCGACGGCGGTCTCGTCCGTCAGGCGGCGTCGAGGGCTTCGGTGATCTTGCGGGCCATCGCGGCCAGGGTGGGGGCGGGCTCGCTCTTGCCGGCTCGGGTGGACGCCTCGACGGCGACGAGGACGGTGCTGCGGAAGTTGTCGGCCTCTTGCGGTGCCTGCTTCCTGAGCAGCCCCATGGCCGCCGTCAGGGCGGGCAGGACGCGGTCGGCGATCTCGGCCGCGGACTTGCCGCTCATGTCCCCGACCGAGGACTTCTCGGCGAGCACGTGCCCGACCAGACCGGTGCCGGTGGTCAGGGCGATGCTGCCCTGGGTGGCCACCTTGTGGGGCGAGGCGGCGCCGGCCGCGGCGGCCATCAGCGATACGGCGCCGTACGCGGCGGTCCGCAGGGTGAGCTTGTCCTGGTCGCTGAGGGTGACGGACATGGGGGGCTCCTTCACGTCGTACGCCGTACCCGGCGTCGCTCCGTTTCCGTGGCACCATCATGGCACAGAGAAACGCCATTGCGAACCGCAATGGCGTCATGATTGCGTATTGATGGCGTCATGGATCGACCCAGATCCGTGAATCTGCAGCTCAGAAGCGGTGGTCCAATGGCACCAAGGTGGCCGGATCTCTTCGGTGGCCCGCCGGTGCCCTCGGGGGATGGTGGGGCGCCGGCGGGCGGTTCGGTGCTCCGCGAGGGCTCATGACCATGTACAGCGGAGCTCACGGCCGAGCATCCCGCCTCGCGCTCGAAGGACCCTCGCGGGGCGGTGGAGCGCCGCCCGCGCGGCCGGAGCCGTCGTCGTCCGGCGCTCCAACCGACTTCGAGCGGCATGGCGGAAGCTGACCACCGGTTCGTCACGACGGACGGTTCGCCACGACGGACGGTTCAGCACGACGGACGGTTCAGCACAACGGATGGCTCATCACGACGGCCGGAAGGGGAAACCCATGACCGCCCTGGACGACACGCCGGTCCGGCACAGCGCGGCACGGTCGCCGAACTGGAGGCCGTCCGTGAGGCCATGCGCCGAGGGCCCAGCGACAAGGCCACCGAGGCGCAGCACGCCAAGGGCAAGCTCACGGCCCGGGAGAGGCTCGGGCTCCTCTTCGACGAGGGCCGGTTCACCGAGGTCGAGGGCCTGCGCAGGCACCGGGCGAGCGGCTTCGGACTGGAGGACAACCGCCCCTACACCGACGGCGTGGTCACCGGCTGGGGCCGGGTCTTCGGACGGGTCGTCTTCGCCTACGCCCATGACTTCAGGATCTTCGGAGGCTCCCTCGGCGAGGCACACGCCGAGAAGATCCACAAGATCATGGACATGGCCGCCACGGCCGGCGCCCCGATCGTGGGCCTGTGCGACGGCGCCGGGGCACGCATCCAGGAAGGCGTGACCGCACTCGCCGGATACGGCGGGATCTTCCAGCGCAATGTGCGCAACTCCGGGGTGATCCCGCAGATCAGCGTCATGATGGGCCCCTGTGCGGGCGGCGCGGCCTACTCCCCGGCGCTCACCGACTTCGTGTTCATGGTGCGCGGCACCTCGCAGATGTTCGTCACGGGGCCGGACGTGGTGCGGGCCGTCACCGGAGAGCGGATCAGCCACGACGAGCTGGGCGGCGCCGACGCCCACGCCGTACTCTCCGGAGTCGCCTCGTTCGCCTGTGACGACGAGAAGAGCTGTCTCGCGGACGTCCGCTACCTGCTGTCCTTCCTGCCCGCCAACAACCGGGAGCTGCCGCCGTCGGAGCCCAGCACCGACCGGCCCGACCGGCTCACCCCGGCCCTTCACGACCTGGTGCCGTCCGACGAGAAGCGCGCCTACGACGTGCGCGAGGTCATCGAGGAGGTCGTCGACGCCGGAGACTTCTTCGAGGTGCACGAGGCATGGGCGCCCAACGTGGTGTGCGCCCTGGCCCGTCTGGACGGCCATGTCGTCGGCATCGTCGCCAACCAGCCCGCCTCGCTCGCCGGGGTCCTCGACATGAGGGGCAGCGAGAAGGCAGCCCGTTTCGTGCAGATGTGCGACTCCTTCAACATTCCGCTCGTGACGCTGGTGGACGTGCCGGGATTCCTGCCCGGCGTCGACCAGGAGCACGGCGGCATCATCCGGCACGGCGCGAAACTCCTGTACGCCTACTGCAACGCGACGGTTCCCCGCGTCCAGCTGATCCTGCGCAAGGCCTACGGCGGCGCGTACATCGTCATGGACTCGCGGTCCATCGGCTCGGACGTGTCGCTGGCCTGGCCCGGCAACGAGATCGCGGTGATGGGGGCGGAGGGCGCCGCGGGCGTCGTCTTCCGGCGCGAGATCGCGGCGGCCGCCGACCCCGAGTTCTCCCGCAGACAGCACATCAAGGAGTACCGGGACCGGCTCATGCATCCGTACCACGCCGCCGAACGCGGCCTGGTGGACGATGTCATCGACCCCGCGGAGACCCGCGTCCGGCTGATCGACGCGCTCGCCGTGCTGCGCACCAAGTACGTGGCGGTGCCCTCCCGCAAGCACGGGAACCAGCCCCAGTGACCGCGGGGGAGCCCTCCGCCGGCCGGCGGTCCTAGCGGGCCGTCTCCGTCCAGGTGACCGGCAGTTCGTGGACGCCGTAGATGTTCATGTCCGTCCTGAGCCTCACCTCGCCGGCCGGGACGGCCAGGGCGAGGGTCGGGAAGCGGCGCAGCAGTCCGCCGAAGCCTGCGCGCATCTCGATGCGGGCCAGTTGCTGGCCGAGGCACTGGTGGACGCCGTGACCGAAGGACAGATGACCGCGGGCCGTGCGGCGGATGTCCAGGGCGTCGGGGTTGTCGAAGCGCCGGGGGTCGCGGTTGGCGGCCAGCAGTGAGACGACGACGGTCGATCCCCTGCCGATGGTCTCGCCGCCGAGTTCGATGTCCTCCGTGGCGTAGCGGAAGAAGATGTCGGCGACGGACAGGTAGCGCAGGAGTTCCTCGACGGCACCGGGCATCAGCCCGGGGTCGGCGCGCAGTTCGGCCATCTGCCGGGGGTGCTCCAGGAGCGCGAACGTGCCCAGCCCCAGCATGTTGACGGTGGTCTCGTGGCCCGCGAGCAGCAGCAGGAAGGCGATGCCGGTCAGTTCCTCGACGGTGAGGTCGTCACGGCGGGCCAGGTCGGACAGGATGTCTTCGTCCGGGGCGGCGCGTTTGCGCGTGACCAGTTCGCCGAGGTACGTGGTCAGTCCGGTGTACGCGGCCATCTTCTCGTCGAGCGCGACGTCCTTCTCCATGAACGTGGCCGAGTCGGCCTGGAAGCTCTCCCGGTCCGCGTAGGGGACTCCGAGCAGTTCGCAGATCACCAGCAGGGGCACCGGCAGCGCGAACTCCTTGACCAGGTCGACCGGCGGGGTCAGGCGCGCCATCTCGTCCAGCTGCCGCTCGGCGATGCCGACGATGTGCTCTTCGAGTTCCTTCATGCGCTTGACGGTGAAGGCGCCGGTGAGCATGCGCCGCAGCCGGGTGTGGTCCGGCGGGTCCATGCTGATGAACAGGCCCGGCACCTGCGGGGAGGGCTCGGTGACGGCAGGCATGCCGGGGACCTCGTACGGGATGTGGAGAGGGCCGATGTCCTGGCGGGAGCTGAACCGGGTGTCGGCCATGAGCCGGCGGACCTCGTCGTAGCCGGTGACGAGCCAGCCCTCGTGACCGTCGGGGAAGGCCATGGGACTGACCGGGCGGGCCGCACGCAGCCGGGTGATCTCACGGGGCGGGTCGAAGGGGCCTGCGTCGCGCTCCGTCGGGAGGCCCTGCGGGACGGGAACGGTGTGACTCATCGGATGTCCTTTCGTAAGGGCTGGTGCGGCCGGACGACGGCGGGCGATGGCGGACCGGCCGGTCTTGGCGTGGGAAGGGAAGAAGAGGCCATGGGGTCCTCCCGGTCGGGGCGTGAAGCGGCCAGGGACGGTGGTGTGTTCACGGTGCGGCGTGGTGGATGTCGATGTTGCCGTGGCGGGTGCGGGCGCGGACGGTGACGGTTTCCTCGGTGGTGTGGGGGGTGGGGGAGGTGGGGAGGGTGTTGCGTACCTGTCCGGAGGTGGAGCCGGCGTCGAGCCAGGCGGCGGTGCCCTCGCGGATGCCGATGTCGATGGCGCCGTAGGAGGTCTCCAGCTGGACGGTGCCGCGGGTCACCTCGCCGACGCGGACGGTGCCGTGGGCGGTGGTGGCGGTGACCGAGTCCCCGGCGCGGTGGATGTCGATGTCGCCATGGGCGCCGCTGACACGCAGTTCTCCGGTCGCGGTGCCGACGGTGGTGGTGCCGTGCGAGTTCTTCAGCACGGCCGGGCCGTCCAGCAGGCCCACGCGCAGGCTGCCGGTGCTGGTGCTGATCTCGGCGGCGCCCTCGACGTGGTCGACGGTGACCGAGCCGTGCGAGGCGGTCAGGCGCAGCGGCCCGGTCGCCTCCAGGCGGACGTCGCCGGAGGAGGTCTTCACCCGGACCTCGCCCAGCCGGCCCTCACCCAGCACCTGCGCCCACGCACCCGTCATGTCGAGGTGGGAGCCGGCCGGCAGTTCGACCGTGACGTCGACGGTGCCTGTACGGCCGAACAGATACCGCTGCCGGGGTGTGATGACACTGAGCACCCCGCCCGCACAGGTGACCTCGGTCTGCTCGGCCGTCCGCACGTCCTGGTCCTTCTTCGGGTCCCGGGGCCGCACCTCCACGACCGTGTCCGCACGCTCACCCGCCACCAACCGGATCGAACCGGCCTCCACCCGCGCCGTCACCGAAACCGGCCCGGGAGTGTCGAAAGAAGGCATGACTGCACCGTCCTCTTGAGTCCTTGAACCGTCCCGCAGGTGGTGGGACGTGATGGGGGTGAAGCAGCGCGGGCGCGGGCACGGCGCCCGGCTAACGCACCCAGCCCGTGAAGCTCTGCCCGATGCTCTGCGCCTTCTCCGCCGTACGCGGCCGCAGGCCACCGCCCTCCACCGCCGCCGAGACCGCCCGCACCAGCCATGCGTTCACCGACAGGCCCTCACGGCCCGCGGCCTCCTCCGCACGCGCCTTGAGATGGGCCGGCAGCCGCAGATTGACCCGGGCGGTGCCGCCCTCCTCGCCCTCGGCACGCGTCTGCGTCACGAGCGGTTCGACGGGCACGGCCGGCTCCACAGGGCCACCGCCCTCGGCGGGCGGTGGTGTCACCACGAAGTCGGGGTCCAGCCCCCGCAGCCGTACGTCGACCGACCCGGGAGCCAGCTCGCGGGTGATCTCGTCCATCGCGGCGGACAGCACGTGCAGCATCGTCAGCCGGGCCGCCGACTCCAAAGGGGCCGTGAGCCGCTCCGCCAGCTCACGGGCGTCCTCCCCACCGGCCTCTGCGGCCACCGCGAGCTCACGGCGAAGGGTGTCGACATACGGAGTGAGATCCATGACGTCATCATGGCAGCACTATGGCACCACCCGCAAGTCGGTATGGCACCTTGCGGTGAGCAGGCGCGCGAGGTCCCTCCGCTCTCCTCAGCCCGTCCTCCACCGGGAAGCGAGGACGGGGGGCCATAGATAGACGGTGGAGCTGGTCGTATCGAAAGACCGAGATCCACCACAGGAGCCAGTCAGCATGAGCAGCAGCCCGAGCGAAAGCACCGGGGAAGCCGCGGCCACCGGCGGACTCGACGATTCCTTCCACGTCTTCGACACGACGCTGCGCGACGGCGCGCAGCGCGAGGGCATCAACCTGACCGTCGCGGACAAGCTGGCCATCGCCCGGCACCTGGACGACTTCGGCGTGGGCTTCAT
>NZ_JBEXZD010000194.1:0-5993 GCF_040628575.1 Streptomyces sp. NPDC006393 | reverse complement strand
CTCCCGAGGGGCCCCGGGGCAATGCCGGGTACCGGGAGAGCGGCCGACCGAAGGGGAGCGCGGGGGCGTCAGTGGTTGAGGCAGGCGTTTCCGAACGCCGGGTTCAGCAGACCGATGATGTTGACGGTGTTGCCGCACACGTTGATCGGGAGGTGGATCGGAACCTGGACGGCGTTGCCCGAGGCGACGCCGGGCGAGTTGGCGGCGAAGCCGCCCGCACCGGTGCTGGCGGCGGCGATGCCGGCACCGCCGGCGACAGCCGTGGCGGCGACAGAGGTAAGGACCAGGCCCTTGGCGATACGCGACATGGAGAAGTGCTCCTTGGGTTGACGCAAAAACACCCGGGCGAACGCCCGGCGCCCTGTCAACGCCTGGCGGCCGTCCGGGTTGTGCCGCCAAAGGAGTGATCTCGGCATGGCAGCGGACTGATATCCCGCACGGACACGCCTGATCTCACCCGGTTCGGTCGGCCTGGCCGCTGGAGTCGGGAACCGTGCCCGGCGGCGGGGCCGGACACGCGCGAGCCGCCGCGCCCAGCCCTGGAAGGGGGGCTGGGCGCGGCGGCTCGCGTCGATGCGGTCCCGGCTGCTCGCGGCGCCCGTCCCACGGGGCCGCGGTGCCGTTCCTCCAACGGTTGTCCGGCGATCCTCTAGCGGTGGGAGCCGGTGGTCCGGCCGCGGCGGTAGAGGACGACGCCGCCCGCGATCAGGGCCGCGCTGGCGGCCGAGGTCGCCAGCATCGCGCCGGTGTTCGCGCTGCCCGTCTCGGCCATCTGCGGCGGCTTGGCGGGCGGGGTGTGGACGCGCGGCGGGGTCTCGGTCCGCGTGGGCGGCGGGGGGGTGTGCTTGGGCGGCGGCGTGGTGCAGTCGCCGGGCTGGTTTCCGTACCCGCCCTCGCCGCCGTACCCGGACTGGTCGCCGTACCCGCCCTGGTCGTCACAGTCGTTGCCGTACGACGGGGTCGGCGTCGGCTTGGGGGTCTTCTCCGAGACGTTGGCGCACTTGTTGCCGAACGCCGGGTTCAGCGCCGCGGCACCGTCGACGGTGTTGCCGCAGGCGTTGACCGGCACCTCGACCGGCACCTGGACGGTGTTGCCGGACAGGACGCCGGCCGAGTTCCGGGAGGTGCCGTCCGCCTGCGAGTCGGCGAAGGCGGAGCCGCCGTACAGGGACAGCACACTCGTCGCGGCGGCCGCCACGAACACTCCCCTGCTCAGGGTCTGTCGCAATCTAGTTGTCTTCCTGCTCGAAGCCGCTCGGGGCGGCTTGAGGAACGTGACGATGTCGCAGGGCCGGCCTCGGGTCGCGGAGTTCGACGTCCGAGGCCGGCCCTGGCACAGCCGTGGGGCTGGTGCGCCCGCGCGGGTCAGACGTTGGCGCAGGCGTTGCCGAACGACGGGTTCAGCAGGGCGATGACGTCGATGGTGTTGCCGCACACGTTGATCGGGGCGTGGATCGGGATCTGGATGGTGTTGCCCGAGATCACGCCCGCCGAGTCGGCGGCGCCGCCCGTGGCCCCGGCGCCGGCGAAGGCGGGGCCCGCCACGCCGAGGGCCAGGATGGCGCCCGTCACCACAGCAACGCTCTTCTTCATGAAAGGTCCCTTCTCTGGGGTCATTCCCCGATGACGGCCAGAAACCGAGTGGGCGCGACCGGGCGGTCGCGGCACTGAACGAGGAATAGACGCAGTGGAAAACGGGAGAACGCATATCGGCCGATAATTCACCCGACTGCGCCGCGCATCCTGCGCCTCGTCCTCGGCTGCTCACGCGAAAAGGCTTTCCGGGAAAAGCCCGGGCAGCCCGCGCCGGAGCGGCGGACGGCCCGGGCCGACCGGAATCGGATCAGCTTCCGTCGGTGTTGGACGACAGCAGCGAGACGTCGTCCAGGACGTGCGCCAGCGCGCCGTCCCGCTTGGCCTGGGTGGAGTTGTCGGCGCACTGCTGCTGCTGCTGGTCCGACAGGACCGGGATGTCCTGGGCCACGACGCCGATCAGGGCGGCGACGCCGGCGTCGACGTCCTGAACGCCCACGCACGGCTTGTTGAGCGTCCCCTGGACCAGCGAGAGCTGCGGGCTCATGCTGCCGTTCGTCGCCGAGTTGCCGAACGACGACGAGGCGCCGGAGCCGTTCGTGACGGACGGTCCGTTGTCGTTGTCCATGGCAAGCGCCGTGGGGGCTGCCGCCACCGACATTCCCACGACAGAAGCGGCGGCCGCAACGGCGACCATTGCCTTCTTGAGCACTACGCGTTCCTTTCCTCGTAGCGACGCATGCCCTACGGCCTCATTCAACATGAGGTTTTGGGTTTGGTTGCGGATATTCACCCGGTTGGCTCGCGCCGCACTCAAAGGTCCCGAAAATCAGGAATCCCGGAAAACACACAAACACTTCGCTGTGTCCGCCGTCGGAGTGAACAGGAGAAACCGGTTCGCCGCCTGGCAGTTGACCAGAGCACTCCGGTGGACGGGGTTTCCTCAGAAAGGACCGGTCAGTGATCAAGAAGATTGTTGCCACCGCGGCCATCGCCGCATCCGCGCTGGGTGCCACCGCTGCCGCGGCTCCGCAGGCGCTGGCGTTCGGCAACGACGGCGGGCCGAGCGCCGACAACGCCACGGGTTCGTGGCAGAGCTTCGGCAACTCGACCACGCACGGGAACATGAGCCCGCAGATGGCGCTCATCCAGGGGTCGTTCAACAAGCCGTGCATCGCCGTGAGCGATCTGCCGATCGGCGCCGCCCTGCTCGGTGTGACCGCCCAGGACATCCCGATCCTGTCGGACGACCTGAACCAGCAGTGCACCGAGAACTCCACCCAGGCCAAGCGGGACGGTGCGCTGGCCCACCTGTTGGAGAACGTGTCGCTCCTGTCCCGGAACTCCGAGAGCTGACCGCGGCGGACACGACAGCGGGCCGCCGAGTCTTGCTCGGCGGCCCGTTTCGCGTCTCGCGTCGGCTGCTCTCCCGTGGCGGGTGGCGGCCGCGCACGTGCTACGGCGCGGCCACGACGACCAGGTCGTTCGCCTACGACACCACGTCCTTGCGGGCGAACCCGCGGAAGGCCAGGGCGAAGAGCACCAGGGCGTAGCTGACGGAGACCGCCGTGCCCTGGACCATCCCCGACCACTCGGGGTGCGGCTGCACGGCGTCGGCCCAGGCGAACTGCCAGTGCGCGGGCAGGAAGTCGCGCCAGTGCCCGAGGGCCGTGACGGCGTCCAGGACGTTGCCGACGATGGTCAGCCCGACCGCGCCGCCCACCGCGCCCAGGGGCGCGTCCGTCCTGGTGGACAGCCAGAACGCCAGTGACGCGGTGACCAGTTGGGACACGAAGACGTACGCCACGACCACCAGCAGCCGCTGGGCGGCGGTGCCGGCGTCGAGCGCGCCGCCGGTGGGTATCTGCAAGGGACCCCAGCCGTAGGCGGCCGTGCCGACGGCGAGGGCCACCAGCGGCAGCAGCACCATGGCGGCCAGGCTCAGCCCCAGCCCGACGGCCAGCTTGGACCACAGCAGCCGGGCTCTGGGCACGGGCGCGGCGAGCAGATAGCGCAGCGAGGACCAGTTGGCCTCCGAGGCGACGGTGTCGCCGCAGAACAGGGCCACCGGGATCACCAGCAGGAAGCCCGCCGACAGGAACAGGTTGACCGCGGCGAAGTTGGCGCCGGAGGCGGTGGCCGTGTCCATCAGGGTCACCTGGTTGTTGCGGGCGCCCGGGTCGCCGCCGATGGCGAAGGCGATCAGCAGGACGAACGGCAGCACGGCCAGGACGGCGCCCATGATCAGTGTGCGGCGCCGCTTCAGCTGCCGCACCAGCTCCACCCGCAGCGGCAGGGTGCGGCCCGCCCGGTAGCCGGTGGCCGTCTCGACGACGGCGGGCGTGCTCATGCGGAACCTCCGATCAGGGTGAGGAAGGCGTCCTCCAGGCGGCGGTGCGGGCCGACCGAGGCGACCGGCACCTCCAGCCGCACCAGCTCCACGACGAGGCGCTCGGCGGTGCCGCCGGGTTCCAGCCGGACCAGCAGGCCGCCCTCGGTGCGCACGGCGGAGGCGACGCCCGGCAGCGCGGCCACCTTCTCCGCCACTGGCTCGTCCACGGGCACGGCGGTGCCGACCAGCAGGGTGTCCCCGGAGCCGACGATCTCGGCCACCGGGCCCGCCTGCACCAGCCGCCCCCGGTCCATGACGACCAGGTGCGTGCAGGACTGCTCGACCTCGGCGAGCAGATGGCTGGAGACGATCACCGTGCGCCCGCCTGCCGCGTACCGGATCATCACCTCGCGCATCTCGCGGATCTGGGGCGGGTCCAGGCCGTTGGTCGGCTCGTCCAGGATCAGCAGGTCGGGCAGGCCGAGCATGGCCTGGGCGATGGCCAGGCGCTGGCGCATGCCCTGGGAGTAGGTGCGCACCGCGCGGGCCAGCGCGTCACCGAGCCCGGCGATCCGCAGGGCCTCGTCGAGATGGGCGTCCTCGGGTGGGCGGCCGGTGGCCCGCCAGTACAGCTCGAGGTTCTCCCGGCCGGACAGGTGCGGCAGGAAACCCGCGCCCTCGACGAAGGCGCCGACCCGGGACAGCACGGGAGCGCCGGGCCGGATCGCGTGGCCGAAGACGCGGATCTCGCCGCTGTCCGGCCGGATCAGGCCCATCAGCATGCGCAGGGTGGTCGTCTTCCCGGCGCCGTTCGGCCCGAGCAGGCCGAGCACCTGGCCCTGCTCCACCCGGAACGACACGTCCCGTACCGCGTACCGGTCCGCCGACCCGGCGTAGCGCTTGCTCAGGCCGGTGATCTGGAGCGGCACGTCGGCCAGCTCCGGATCCGGGGCCGGGGCGGCCGTGCGGCGGCGGGCGGTCAGCAGCAGCGCGAGCGCGATCAGCGCGCCCGCGGCCGGCAGCCACCACACCCAGGCGGGCAGGGGTGCCGCGCCGGTGGTCACCGCGGGTGCCGTGGGCACCTTCAGGCCGCTCCTGAGGGAGACGGTGTACGTGGCCGGGGCGGCCGGGGAGGCGTAGCCGAGGTCGGTGGAGGCGAGCACCAGGCGGAGCCGGTGGCCCTTCTGCACCTCGTGGTCGATCGCCGGGAGGGTGAGGGTGACGTCCTTGCCGGCCTTGGCGCCCGTGACCCGTACCGGATCCACCAGCTGGGCGGGCAGCACCGGCCGCGCCCGGCCCGGCCCGACGTCGTACAGCTTCGCGAAGAGCACGGCGTCGTCGGCGGTGGACGTGGTGTGGACGGTGACGGTCGGGGATCCGGTGATCCGCAGGTCGCCGCCGACCGGCGCGGACTCGAAGCTCGCGTACTGCCCGGGGAAGTCCAGCGAGATGCCGACGCCGAGCGCGGAGAGCTGGGCGAGTGAGCCGCCCGAGCCGCCGAGGCCGGGCAGCGAGGACACGGCGGGCGGGCTGGCGCCCGCCGGGTTCTGGAACCGCTGCTCGCGTCCGGTCAGGGCGACGGTCCGCTGCCCGCTGGTCAGTCCCGGGTACGTGCTCGCGCTCGCGCCGCGCAGCAGGGCCGCGCCGTCGGTGGAGTCGACGCCTCCGGTGCGGGTGACGCGGAAGGCGGGGCCGGTGTCGGCGCCCGGGTCCTTCTTCAGGTACCGGTCGAACCAGGTCGTCACGCGTGCCTGGACCCGGTCGGTCTCCAGGTCGCCGCCGTCGTGCCCGCCCGCGATCCAGTCCACGTCGACGGGTGCGCCGTTCGCCCGGATCGCCCGGGCGGCGGCGTCGGCCTGGCCGAGCGGGAAGAGCGAGTCGGACTGGCCCTGCACCAGCAGCGTGGGCACCCTGATCCGGCCGGCGACGGCGGACGGCGAACGCTCCTGGAGCACCCTGCGGGCCTCGGCGTCCGGCTTCCCGGATTCGGCGACCCGCTGGTACATCCGGCACAGCTCGGGCTCGAACCGCGCGCAGCCGCCGCCGGAGTTGATGAAGACGCCCGCCCACAGCTTCTTGAAGACGCCGTTCGGGAACAGGGCGTCGGCGAGGTTCCAGTACGTGATCG
>NZ_JBEXZD010000193.1:0-6084 GCF_040628575.1 Streptomyces sp. NPDC006393 | reverse complement strand
GTTCACCCTCGGCACCGTCGTCGTACTGCTGATCGTCGGCGTCGTCGGAGTGGCGGTGGCGCGCCGAGAGGACGCGGTGCGGGCTGCGACCGGCGAGACCGGGGCGTAGCACTCCAGCAGGAACGCACGAGTGTCACAGGTGTCGTCCCGCATCCGCCTTGCCGGCCTCCGCCCGCCAATGGGCGAGGTCGGCCCGGGTGGTGAGGGTGTCGGGGTGGTCGGTTCCCAGCACCCGTATCCGGTCGGCCAGCAGTTCGGCGAGTGCGGCCGCGGCCCCGGCGGGGTTCCCCGCCTTTCCCCGCCACCGGGCGAGGTTCTGGCGTGTGGTGAGAGTGTCGAGGTGGTCGGGGCCCAGCACCCGCACCTGGTCGGGCAGCAGCTCCTCAAGAGCGGTGACCGCCCCTGGCGCGTCTCCTGTCTCGCCCCGCCACCGGGCGAGGCTGTGACGGGTCGTGAGCGTGTAGGGATGGTCGGGCCCCAGTGCCCGCACCGCGTCGGGCAGCAGTTCCTCGAGACCCGTGACCGCCCCTCCCGTATCGCCCGCCTCGCCGCGCCACCAGGCGAGGTTGTGCCGATTGGCGAGAGTGTCGGGGTGATGCTCGCCCAGCACTCGCACCCGGTCGGGCAGCAACTCCGCGAACGTGCCCACGGCACCGTCCACATCACCCGCTCGGCCTCGCCACGTTCCCAGATCGTGGCGGGTGGTGAGGATGTCGGGGTGATCGGGGGGCAGCAACCGCGCCATGCGGTCGAGAAGATGTGCGAAGGCGGCCACCGCGCCTGCCGCGTCACCGGCCCTTCCCCGCCAGGACGCCAAGTGGGCCCGGGCATCGAGGGTGTCCGGGTGGTCCTCGCCCAGCCGTCGGCCGGCAGCGTCGACGAGGTACCGGTAGTGCTGGATGGCGGCGGTGATCTGGCCGCAGTCGCCGAAGCTGTTGGCCGTGCGGTACAGCACCTCGTGCACGTCCGGCCGGAACAGCGCGTCCTCGGCGTGGGCCGTCAGGGCGCCGGTGTTGGCCCGCAGGGCCTGCGCGAGGCCGGTGTCGCGTTCGATGTCGGGCCAGGCGGCCAGCAGCGCGTCGGCGGCGGTGCGGGCGCACCGATCACGCTGGCCGGTGGCGAGGACGTCGCGGGTGGCGCGCTGGACGAGGTGGTGGACGCGGACCGCCCGCTCCGGGACGTCGGGCGTGTGGTCGATGAGGCTGAGCCGGTGCAGGGCGCGCAGGGCGCGCACCGCGTCCCGGGCTGAGACGGGGACTGATGCGCCGGTGAGGGCCTGCCCGGTTCGGGCGCGGTGCCGCGCGAGATGGGCCAGGGCGGGCCGGCTGGTCAGCACCTCTTGGGGGACACCGTTGGGATCGAGCAGGGCGGCGAGGTGGAGCACGGGACGGGCCAGGCCGACGGGGCGGAGGGTGTCGGCGCGGTCGAGGGACAACGACCAGGCGGCGGCCAGAGGGGCGGCCTGGTCGTCGGGGAGCCGGTCGGGTGTGGTGTCGGCGAGGGTGGTGGCGCGGTCGGCCAGCAGGGCCCGGTACGCGGCCGCGGCCTCACCGGAGTCGACGAGGTAGGCGGCGGCCTGAGCGAGAGCCAGCGGCAGGTTTCCGAGGTCACAGGCCAGGGCCTTGAGCTGGTCGGCGGGCTCATGGCGGCCGTGCGCGGCCAGGAAGGCGGTCAGGTAGGCGACGGCTTCCGCCTCGGTGAACAGGCCGACCTCGATCACGCGGCGGCCTTCTCCGCTCAGGACGGCGTCCCGGCGGCGGGTGGTGACCACGGTACGGCCGTACCGGCCGGCGGGCGGCCACAGGCCCCGCAGGTCGTCGGGGTCGGCGACGTCGTCCAGGACGACCAGCCACCGGCACGGCCGCTGACCGGCCTTGGGCGTCAGCCACGCGAGGAAAGCCCGCGCGGCCTGCTCGGAATCGGTGGGGTCGGCCCGGCACAGTTCGACGCCGGCCTGTGCGTATCCGTCCACCACGGACGAGCGGGCGCTCGCGGTGATCCAGACCAGGACGTCCAGGCTGCCGTCGTACCAGGCGGCACGCGCGAAGTCGGCGGCGAGCTGCGTCTTGCCCACCCCGCCCAGTCCGGCCAGAACCCGGCTCGGCTGGGATCCGGTGTCCAGCCCCTGGCGCGGCACGGTAGGAGCGGCGTCACCGACCGCCGTCCGTAGCCGCTCCATCTCGGCGCGGTGCTGGAAGGACTGCGCACGAGAGGGAATCACGCCGACCTGATGTGGCCAGGCAGCCGGCTCGCGGGGCGGGCGCTGCTGGACCACGGTCAGCTTCTCGGCCCGGACGTGGTGGATGTAGCCGCTGTTGGCCAGCCCGCCCTCGGACGCGGTCGCGTCTCCGGTGGCGGACACCCGCACCGGGGCGGCGGTGGCGGTCTCGGTTCCGGGCGCCGGCCCGCGATACCCGCTCACCGCCGTGGCCTCGGATGCTGCCGAGGCGTTCCCGGTGCCGGTCACCGCCACCTGTGGGTCGGCGGCGCCCCCGGAGCCCGCCGGGCGGTTGTCGTCTCTGGCCACGCGACGATCCCCCTTCCCTCGGCGCGCTCTCCGCGCTGCCCCGGACCGAGCCGGTCAGCTGTAGTCGATGCCGCTGACGGCGCTGCTGCCGTCGCCGTCGGCCGTGGCGTCGCCGGTCCTCTCGGTCTTGGCCGATCCGTTGCCCCGGCCCCGCGGGCGCCTGACGCCGGTGACGGCCCTTCCCCCACGACTCGCGCGGGCCTGTCCGCTGTGGACGACCGTGTCGTCCGTGCGGCCGCCCGGAGTCTGGAACAGCGCCCAGACGAGTGCCGCGATGCCGACGGCGGCCTGGACCGAGGCCCCGGCCAGCTGTCCCGCGTCGGGGCTGTCCAGCAACCAGATCAACGGCGTGGAGACGATGCCGACCGCTGCCACCACGATGACCGTGATCTTCCACCCTCGCGACATACGAGCCTTCTCCCTCACCCCGGGGAGCAGCTGACGGGCTGCCACTTCGTATCCTCTCGTGGCGATTTCACCCAGGACAAGAAGCGCACCGTCACGGCGTCGTGATTCCGCACCGGCCTCGTCGGCCGGCGGCGGCATGACCCGGATCGCTCGAAAACCAGTGGAGCACCGCGGCTGTGCGTCACTACCGTGCTGGCGAACCCAGTCGTCTGGTGAAGGACGTGCCGTTGTACACCCTGTGAGACCTCCCGAGCGCTGATTCGTCGCGCGTCGCGCATGTGCGCCGCGCTGCTCCTTGCTGCGGACTTCTCACTGAAACCGGTGTACTTCTGTGCTCAATAGCTGGGTGGTCATGCCCACCTGCCTGCCGACCGTTCTCCGCCGTTGCCACACGTGCTCGTCAGAGCGCTTCCGGGCCAACGGCAAGTTCCGCGTCAACGCGAACCACAAGCTCCTCGACGCCTGGCTCCTCGTGCTCTGCACCGTGTGCGGGGACACGGCGAAGCTCACGGTCCTGGAGCGGGTGAATGTTCGCTCCGTACAGCCTGAGCTGCTGGACCGGATGCAGGACAACGACCCTGGGCTGGCAGCCGAGCTGCTCCAGGATCCGCTCGTGCGGCGCCGTAACCGCATCGCCCTCGACTGGGCGGGCGCCTGGCGCCTGGACACCGGCGGATCGGATCACCTTGACCGCGAGGTGATCGACGTCTCGGTCCGCTTCGCGGCGCGGATCCCCGTGCGGCCGGTGCGCCTGATCGCCGAAGGGTGCGGTCTGTCGCGGGCCGAGGTCGAGAGGCTGATCACGGAGGGGAGACTCGTCTCGGCGGTGCGGCTGGGCGGCAAGCTCTCCGACGACTTCACCTTCACGCTCAAGCGCTGAACGCTCCACAGGACCAGCGGCCTGTCCGGCAGGATCCGCCGGACAGGCCGCGAAGGTGGAAGCGATGCCGCCGGCTCCGTCAGAGCTGCTCGACGAAGTACGGTTCGACCGTCATCCAGCCGTTGCCCGCGGCCCCGTTCAGCCGGCCGGTGGAGTTCTTCGACAGGGTGTACCAGGAGTCCACGTAGTCGGGGTCGTCGGTGAACCAGGAGTCGGGCATCGCGTTCAGCAGCGCGTTCACCAGCGGGATGTAGGTTCCCTGGTCGGTCACCGTGAGCAGGGCCGTGGTGAGCGCCTGGGCCAGCGCCTTGTAGTTGGTGCCGTCGTCGTCCTCCATCATGACGACGTCGGCGAGGTTGTACTTGTAGTTCGACCAGTTGACCAGGATCTGGTTCGGGTAGTAGACGGTGTTGTCGTCGTCCAGGTACGGCATGTCGACCGAGTCGACGCGTGCCTTGCCGTCCAGCCCGAAGCCGGTCACCAGGGAGAACATCTCCGCTCCGCCCTTGAACCAGGGCTCCTCGTCGTCCTTCACCTCGACGCCGGTGACCTTGGTGGCCCACCAGCCCGCCGCGTCGAGGGCGTTCGCGGGTCCGTCCGGCAGCCGGTCGAGGCCGCCCGCGGCGAGCGCGTCCCGCAGCACCGCCATGCCGGCCCGGTGAGCCTTGGAGACGTCGATGTCCAGGACGTACAGCGGACGTTCGGGTACCCGGGCGGTGTCCACGGTGTGACGGTTGCCCTCGCTGTCGTAGGCCGTGAGGGTCGTGGCCTGGTCGTCGGCTGCCGCGACGGCGACCCAGGGTGTGGTGTCGGCATGCAGACGCGCGCGCATCGAGGGCGCACCCAGACGTACCCGCAGCAGTGAGCCCGTCGACTCGGGCAGCCCCTTCAGGGCCGTGATGCGCCGGTCGGCGGCGGAGACCGAAGCCCGCAGACGGCCGCCGTCCGCGTCCGCGGCCCGGCCGGTCAGCGCCTGTAGATCCACCTCGCGCGTGCCGAGCGCGGCCGAGCGCACCTGCGCCCTCCACCGAGGATCGCGGAGCGAGGAGGACAGCGACCTGGCGACTGCCTCCTCGACACCGCGGACCTGTGCGTGCGCAGAGGGCGAGGCCTGGCCGCCCGGGTTCGTGGCCGCCGTGGCGACCGCCGGCTGGACGATGCCGGCGATGACGGCCGACAGCATCACGCCGATCAGGGCGCGGCGCCGTTTGCTTGCTCTGCTCATCATGCTCCTTCTGCTGATTCGGCGTGCCGTGCAGGGGATGGACTCTGCTTGACACGTGCATGACATTTTGGTGAATGAGGCGGGAACGGGCTGGAATCCGTTCCCCTCCTATGCGGAGTCGTCGTCGGCCGAGCGCGCCCGGGCGCGCGTCAGCGACCTCAACATGATCTTCTCCGTCTCGCGCAGGTACGCTTCGGCCGCGCGCCGCGCCTCCTCGCTCTGCCGGCCCGCCACGGCGTACACCACCGGCGCGAGCCGCTTCGACGCCTCCGCCGGGTCCTCGAACGGCGCCCGCAGGGCTCCCCGTACGGGGAGGTAGGCATTGAACAGCGTGTTGGTGAGCAGCAGGTAGACCCGGTTCCCGGTGGCCCGTGCCAGTTCCCGGTGCACCTCCACATCGGCGAGTTGCGCGGCGTCCGCGTCAGGGGCCCCGCTCACTCGGCGCAGCAGTTCTTCCAGCCGCCGGGCCTGCCGCGCCGTGCGCCGGACCGCCGCGCGGCCGGCGATGAGCGTGCCGATGTGCCGTCGCACTTCGAAGATCTCCCTGAGCCACGCGGGGTCCTGTGCCGCCAGCATCGGGAGCAACTCGGCCCCGCCGAGCCGCAGATAGTCCAGGATCCGGGTGCCGATGCCGTGCCGGGTGCTCAGCAGTCCCGCCTTCTCCAGCCGGGTCAGGGCGTGTTTCAAGGTGGTCCGTGTGACGCCGTACCCGGCGGCCAACTCCCGCTCGGGAGGCAGGAGGGAGCCGGGTTCGTGCGTGCCGCTGAGGATGTCCTCACGCAGCCGGGCTTCCAGCAGATCGACCACGGATCGGCGGGGAATGCTCTCAACGGCCACGGAGGAACTCCATCCCTGCGGTCAGTGGTGCGACGACTCACTGGTCCAGTGGCTCAGCCACTGCTTCAGTGAAGCAGCCTCCGGATGTTGGGTCAACGCCCTTGCAGGCCCCTTAAGACGCCATCTCATTTGGCTGCCTGGGTAGGCTGTCGGTCGTGGTGGGGATCGTTGAGCGGCTGGTGCCGGACGAGTTGTGGGAACTGTTCC
>NZ_JBEXZD010000192.1:0-6381 GCF_040628575.1 Streptomyces sp. NPDC006393 | reverse complement strand
GAGCCAGGACGCCCCGGTGGGCGGCACCTGGTCGTACCAGAAGGTGGCGGCGACCAGCGCGCCGACGACCGGCGCGTGGACCCAGATCACCGGCGTCTACGACGCCTCGAAACAGGAGATCAGCCTCTACGTCGACGGGCAGCTGCAAGGCGCCACGCCGTACACGACGGCGTGGGGCGCCACCGGACCGATGCAGATCGGCTGCACCCAGTGGTCCGACACCTACACCGACTGGTTCGCCGGTTCGGTCACCGACGCGCAGGCCTACCAGCGGGCCCTGTCCGCCTCCGAGATCTCCTCGCTGTACGGCAAGGGCCGCGACGGCGGCACGGTCGGCTCCTCCGACGCGCAGACCACGAAGTACACCTACGACAAGCGGGGCCTGCCGACGTCCATGACGGACGCCGAGCAGCACACCACCGACTACTCCTACGACGAGGCGGGCAACCTCGCGGTCACCACCGCGCCCGCCGTCCAGGCGGAGCCGGACGGCACCACGGCCTCGACCGTGCGTCCGGTCACCACCAGCGGTTTCAACACCTTCGGTGAGGGAGTCGAGGAGCAGGACCCCAACGGCCTGGTGACGACGACGGCGTACGACGCGGAGGGCAACAAGGTCTCCGAGACCCTGCCGCCGTACACCCCGGCGGGCGCCTCGTCGCCGAACGCGGGCACGACCGTCTACACCTACGACAGCGAGGGCAACCAGACCTCCGTCACCACGCCCGGCGGCAGGACCACGTCGTACCTGTACGACCAGCTCGGCAACTTGGTCCAGACGACCGACCCGGACGGCACGAAGACGCACGCCACGTACGACGCCGACGGCGAGCGACTGTCGGCGACGGACCCGACGGGTGCGCAGTCACAGGCCACGTACGACTTCATGGGCCGGCAGGTGACGCAGACGGCGCTGGAGCGCTACCCGTCGACGCGGACGCTGACGTCCACGACGTCGTATGCGGTCACGACGGGCAACCCGTACGGCGCGCATGCCTCCTCCACCACCTCTCCGGGCGGTGTGAAGACGACGTACGCCTACAACCGGGCCGGTGACGTCACTTCGGTCACCGACGGTGCGGGCAACACGACCCGTTACGCCTACGACTTCGAGGGCAACCAGTCGAAGACGACCCTGGCGGACGGCACCTACACCACGACCGACTACAACGCCGACGGCGACCCGACGGCCACGCGGTCCTACGACGCGAGCGGCACCAAGCTCTGGGAGACCTCGCAGCAGTACGACGGCGTCGGCAACATGATCGCCACCACGGACGCCAACGGCCACACCAGCCGCTTCACCTACGACGCGGCGGGCACCATCACGCAGGAGATCCAGCCGGTCGACGCCTCCACGTCGATCACCACGACCTTCGGCTACGACGCGGCCGGCAACCGGACCCGCTTCACCGACGGCCGCGGCAACTCCTGGCGCTACACGTACACGCCGTGGGGCCAGCAGGAGAAGGTGATCGAGCCGACCACCGCGAGGTACACCTCGGCGGCGGACTCGACGACGACGTTCGCCTACGACGCCGACGGTCAGATGACGAACGTGACGCTGCCCGGCGGGGTCACGACGGCGATGACCTACGACGTCAACGGCCAGCTGAAGACCATGTCCGGTGCGGGTGCGGACGCGGCGACGGCCAAGCGGAGCTTCACCTACGACACGGCCGGCCGGGTGCTGTCGGCGGACACCGACGAGGCGGGCATCGCCGGGGCGGTGGACCACCAGGACGCCACCCACGAGCAGTTCACCTACGACGACCGCAGTGACCTGCTGACGGCGTCGGGTTCGGCGGGATCCTCCAGTTTCGCCTACAACGACGACGCCCTGTTGACGTCCCGCACGGACGCGGCGGGCACGACGACGTACGGCTACGACACGGCCGGCCGCCTGTCGTCCCTGAACGACGCGGCCACCGGCAACCAGCTGACGTACACCTACGACCAGCTGAACCAGCTGAAGACGGTCAAGTACGGCTCGACCGGCCAGACCCGCACCTTCGGCTACAACAGCGCGCACGAGCTGACCAGCGACGTGCTGGTGCAGGGCGCGTCGACGCTGGCGAGCTTCAGCTACGACTACGACAAGAACGGCAACCTGTCGTCGAAGACGACGACGGGTGTCTCGGGCGCGTCGGCCAACACGTACACGTACGACTGGGCGAACCGGCTCACATCGTGGAACGACGGCACGAAGACGACGTCGTACGCCTACGACGCCTCGGGCAACCGCATCCGCAACGGCTCGGACGTCTACACCTACGACGCACGGGACGAGCTGACGTCGGACGGCGTGCACTCCTACGACTACTCGGCGCGCGGCACGATGACGCAGGAGTCGTCGGCGTCGGACACGGTGGCGTACAGGACGGACGCCTTCGGCGGCCAGATCGCCGCCGGTCAGCAGTCGTACACGCTGGACGCGATGGGCCGGAACACCTCCGACCGGGACACGCAGGCCGACTCCACCCGCACCTTCGCCTACTCGGGTGCGGACAACACGATCGCCTCGGACGGCGACAGCACCTACACCTACGACCCGGCGGGCGGTGTCGTCGGCATCAAGCCGGCCGGTGGCGGCAACGGGGCGCTGGCCCTGACCGACCAGCACAACGACGTGGTGGGCACCTTCACCTCGGGCGCGACGTCGCTGGCGGGTTCGGTGTCCTACGACCCGCTGGGCAAGGTGGTCTCGCCGACGAACACGATCGCCGGCCACCTGGGCTTCCAGTCCGGCTGGACGGAGCCCGGCACGGGCAACGTGGGCACGGCCTCACGCTGGTACGACCCGGGCACGGGGCAGTTCCTGAACAAGGACAGCGTCTCGCTGGACGCGGTGCCGAACTCGGTGGCGGCGAACCCGTTCGCCTACGTCGACGACAACCCGCTGGCGGGCACCGACGAGTCGGGCAACTGCTCCTGGTACGACGTGGTGTGCGGCGCGAAGAAGGTCGCCCACCATGTGAAGAAGGCCGTCAAGCACGTCGTCCACAAGGTCTACCACGCGGTCAAGCACGCCGCGAAGAAGGTCGTCCACGCGGTCAAGCACGCGGCGCACAAGATCGCGCACAGGGTGCGGGACTACTACCACGCCACCGTGCGGGTGGTCCGGCGCGTGTACCACTACGCGGCCAGACACGTCAGACGCGCGTATCACCGGGTGGTCCATGCGGTCCACTCCGCGTACCACAAGGTCTCGCACGCGGTGCACCGCGTGGTGCACGCGGTGCAGAAGGCGGCGCACAAGGTCGCGCACGCGGTGAAGAAGGCCGCGCACGCGGTCGCCCACGCGGCGCGCACGGCGTACCACGCCACGGTCAAAGCGGCGAAGTCGGCGGCCAAGTACGTCAAGCACCACGCGGCGGCGATCACCTCCTTCGTGGTCTCCACGGCGGTGTTCGCGGGCTGTGAGGCGGTCACGGCCGGCGTCGGCTCCATCGGCTGCGCGGCGGCCGCGGGCGCGGCCGGCTCGCTGGTGGAGCAGGGCTTCAAGTGCGCCGAGAACGGCGGCGGCGACTGCAGCGTGGGCGCCTTCGCGGGCTCGGCTGTGGAGGGCGCGGTCGCGGGCGCCGTGGGCGGCGCCCTGGGCAGCCTGGGCGGCAAGCTGCTGTCGAAGGTCGCGCCGAAGGCGATGAAGGTCGTGGGCGGCCTGTTCGGCAAGGGCGCGACCGACGTCGAGGAGGCCGGCGCCAGGGACGCGACGGACGAAGCGGCTTCGGCGGCGGAGTCGGAGGGGGCGGGGACTCGGAGCCAGTCGCAGTCCGAGGTCGAGTGTCACAGCTTCACCGCCGGCACCCGGGTGCTCATGGCCGATGGCACGGCCAAGGCCATCGAACTGGTGCGGGTCGGTGACGAGATCGCCAACTCGGTGCCGGGCGTCGCCGGCACCGAGGCGCACAAGGTCACCGCGGTGATCGTGACGCACACGGACCACGACTTCGTGGACGTGGCGATCAGGAAGACGGGCGAGTCCGAGGCCGAGCGGTCTGCCAAGGCCGGTGCGAAGGCGGCGGTCAGGTCCGTGGCCAAGAAGGCGGCCCGTAAGGCGGCCTTCGGCCTGGCGGCGTCGGCGGCGGTGCTGGGCGCACTGACGGGCGGCCACGGTCACGGCGACGCCCACCAGCCGGCGACGGCGCCGGTGGCGGCGGTCAGCACGGTGTCGTCCGCGCAGGCCGCGAAGGCCGGCGCGCAGGACGCCCACCTGACGACGACCTTCCACCACCCCTTCTACGACGAGACCCAGTCGGCCTTCGTCGAGGCGAAGGACCTGAAGCCGGGCGACGTCCTCCAGACGCCATCGGGCACGGCCGAGGTCACCGGTGTCCGCCTGTACCACGCGCACACCACGACCTACGACCTGACCATCGGCAGCCTCCACACGTACTATGTGCAGGCGGGCGAAACACCCGTCCTCGTCCACAACTGCGATCCGGAGGAGATCGCAGCAAGCGCCAAGAAGCTTGCGGACGACATCCACAGCAAGATTCCGAGCCCATTCGCGCGCAAGGTTTTCAGGACGACAGCAGTGACATCCGCCCGCAGAGCTGACGGTTCGCTGGTCCACGTGGTCACGGGCTCAGGACGAGGGTTGGAGAAGGCGCAGCTCGACTACATCAAGTCCCTGGGACGCGAGGACATCGTGGCTGCGACCAACATGGAAGGCGCCCATGCGGAGGAAACAGCCGTCCACTACATGGCTCAGAACAACCTGACACCAGTGGCGGGTGGCGTGTCACGCAACGCCTGTGCCCCTGATGGCTGCGAAGACTTCCTGGGCGAGGTAGGTGCGGAAATGGTGGGACCCGTTACCTCCGGAACGAAAGCGAAGATACCGGGGCAGTCCCAGTACGTCTGGAGAGACCATGAGGCATGGACGAACTTCTTGGCGACGATGGGTTACCGGTGAGCGGAGGAGTGAGCCACGTGGACTGGCATGACGACGAAGCTCTGTCGGCCCAGATTCGTGCCATGGGCCGGCGGCAGCGCCATCAGGTCGCATATCTCGCCTTGCGAAGGCTGCAGGCGCCCTTGCTCGGCATGGAGATGCCCGATGACTGGGGAATCGACCCTGCTGCACTCGATTCCCTGATCCGCAGGAGCGAGGAGCGACTGGACGGTGAGGCCGATGAGGTGTTCCAGCAGGCCATTGGCCGACTCACCAGCGCTCCGTTGTTCGAGTCGGAGGTCGAGCCAGGACTCGCCGAGAGTTTCCAACTGGAAGCCATCAACGGATGGCTCATGCTGAGTGAGGCTCTCGGCGAGATGAACGAGACCCAGACTGAGACATTGGTCTATCTGGCTCGGGAACTGGCTGACTATCTCGACGGGATCATGGAGAACTCCTCCGTCGAGGTCGCTGGAGAGGACCAGCGGGATGCCTACCTGGCCGGCATCGATGACCGGCTGCGCTCCTATGGCCTGAGGTATTTCGGTACCAGGAATCTCGACATCGAAGGCGCATGCCACAAGGCCGTCCTGGCCGCATCGGACCATGACGACCTGCTCTCCTCCCCGGTGGGGCGAGAGCTGGTGGGCGCCTGCGACGAGTACAGCGGTCAGATGTTGTCGGCCCTGCGGTCGTTCCCCACGGATTGATCATTGATCCGCGGGCGCCCGGCCGTGCCGTTGTGTCAGAACTCCGACGTTCACCCGTGATGTGGGGATGAGTACAGTCAAGCAGTGCAGGGCGTCATCTGCATGGAACGCAACCTGGGCTGGGCCCCCGCGCCCACTGTGGGGATCTACGTGATCCGGCCGGAGAACGCGGACGATGAAGAAACGGGATGCATGCTCTATCTGGCGGCGCTGAACCCATTCATGTTGAGCCGGTCGAGGACTGACCATTGACATGCCAGACCGCGAGTGTGCCGCATCGCCCAGGGATCGGAATGTAATGCCATGAACACCCTTGCGAAGACGTTGATCCAAGCGGCGCGGTCGGGCCTGGGAAGCGACCTGGAGAGCCTCAACGAGACGCTTTCCGAGCTGGGCTGGGCAGCTGCAGGATCGACAGCGCCTCCGTATTGTCGTCACTTCGAAGCGGATGGCGTTCGGCTCAATGTCTATCCCGACGAGGGTCGTTGGTTCGTCGACATTCTCTTCAAGGAGGTTTATCCCGAGGACGTCGACGAACTCGGCGAGGAAGCCGTCACTGCGGCCGTGGAGGCCGAGGAAGGGTTCTTCCGGCAGACCACGGACGACCTGATGAGTCAGGTGACGGCAGAGGGCGTCACCGTGGAAAGCACGGAGGGCCTGGGGATCGACAGGGACGAGTTCGTTCTCCTTGCCGAACGAAAGCTCGACGGCCTGCCCTTCGTCCTCGGTATCGCCAACATCGACATCGACATGCCAGTGAGTGTGATGGCGCGT
>NZ_JBEXZD010000191.1:0-6541 GCF_040628575.1 Streptomyces sp. NPDC006393 | reverse complement strand
GACGAGCGACTGGTCCGCGCCGTGGCCCGCGGCGTCCATCGCCTGGGTGTAGCCGTCCAGGCGGCAGCGGGCGGCGTACATGTCCAGCGGCCCGGTGATGGTGGCGACGGTCCGGCGTCCCCGCCGGAGCAGGTGCTCCGTCGCCGACCGCGCGCCGCCGACGTTGTCGGCGTCGACGTACGACATCCACTCCCGTTCCGACCGCCGCCCGCTCAGCACCGTCGGCACCCGCAGGCGTTCCAGCAGACCGGGCAGCGGAGCGCCCTCGTGCACCGACACCAGCAGCACGCCGTCGACCCTGCCGGCCTCCAGGTGCTGGGCCAGCCGACGCCGCTCCTGGGCGGAGCGGATGAGCATGAGCAGCAACTGCATGTCCGTGTCGGCCAGTTCCGCGCTCACTCCGCGCAGCACGTCCAGGAAGAACGGCTCGGCGCTGAGCCGGGTCTCGGGTTCGGGGATGACCAGGGCGATCGCGTCCGCGCGGTCCGCCGCGAGCGCCCGTGCGGCACGATTGGGTACGTACCCCAGCTCCGCGATCGCCTCCTCCACGGCCGCCCGCGCCTGGGGGCTCACATGGGGGGCACCGTTGATCACGCGCGAGACCGTGCCCCGCCCGACGCCGGCCCGTTCGGCGACCATCTCCAGCGTCGGCCGGCCGCCGCGCCGTCCACCCGCACTCATCCGCGCCCTTCCTCACCGAGGTTGACAAATCGTCAGTCGCACTGATTCACAGCGTTCGTCCCCTTGACATCCCCCCGGGAACGGTGGACCGTCATTATGCCCGCTGGGAGCGCTCCCATGGGAGCGCTCCCAGATCTTGTCCCGCACCGACCGCACCGGCGCCCGCGCCACCGCTCCTGTCGTCGCGCCCTCGCCTGTTCGATTTATCGTTCGATAGCCTGGAGGGGTGTGTGGGAGGCGATCGAGATGAGCGCGGCGGCAGCACCGGGACGAGGCGAGCCGACGGTGATGCATGTGCGCTGCCCGGACCGCCTTCCCGAAGAGCTCTACCGGCAGGTCCTGGAACAGCTGGCGGACCTGTCCCCGGTGGTGCGGGCGCTGCCCCCGGCGGCGGCACTGGTGGAACTGAAGGGTGCGCTGCGCCACCACGGCACGGACGCCCGCGGGCTGGGCGAGATCCTGCGGCTCCGCACCGTCTCCCGCCTCGGGGTGGACGTCCGCGTCGGCATCGGCCCCTCGATCACGGTGGCGGCCACCGCGTCCGCCCGGACACCGGAGCCCGGTGGCGTCCTGGCCGTCGCGGCCGACCAGGTCACCGACTGGCTGGCGCCCCTGCCCGTGGACGCCCTGCACGGCATCGGCCCCCGCCAGGCCGAGGCCCTGCACGACTACGGCATCCACACCGTCGGCCTGCTCGCCGCGGTACCCCAGGCCCTCGTGCAGCGCCTGCTCGGCGGCCGGGCCGGCCGGCAGGCCGCGGACCGGGCCCGCGGCATCGACCCCCGCCCCGTCGTCCCCCAGGCCCTGCCCGCTGCCGCCGCGGTCCGCCGCACCTTCCCCCGGCACACCCTCGACGGCGCCCAGGTCCGCGCCGCCCTGCTCGGCCTTGTCGTACGGCTTGGCCGGCTGCTGCGCCGGCGCGACCAGGCCGCCCGCGCCCTGACCCTGGCCCTGAGGTTCGCCGACGGCACCTCCTGGGAGAAGACCCGCCGCCTCACGGAGCCGTCCGCGCACGACGAGGAGCTGCGCACGGCGGCCTACCGGCTGATGGACGCGGCCGGACTCCAGCGCGGACGCCTCATCGGCATCGCGCTCAAGGCCGAGGACCTCGTCGACGCGGGCCAGGTCGCCCGGCAGATCAGTCTCGACGATGCCCGCGAGGCACGCCTGGCGGTCGAGGAGACGATGGACCGCATCCGGGACAGGTTCGGCCCCGACGCGATCGGCCCGGCCGCCGTGTTCCGCCGGGTCTCATGAGGCGCCGGACCAGGCGGCCTGCCGGGCGGCCTGCCATGGCGTCGGGTGGCGCGTGGCCAGGCCCCGGTCGCGTCCCCGCACCGGACGAGTGGCTCAGGACGGCTCAGGCGGGTAGGTGAGCCGCCCGTCGTGGACGCGCGCACGTTCGTCCAGTGCCGCGGGCTTCGTCGTCGTGGGCGACATGATGTTCACGACCTCGGCGCCCGCGACGATCAGCGCGTCGGTGATCAGCCTGCGGTGGCAGCGCCAGGGCACCGCCTCGCTGCACATGATCGCCGGCCGTTCGTGGCCGGCCAGCTCGAGCAGTTCGTCCAGGCCCTCGGCGAATTCGTCGGTGGCCATGTAGTCGGCGTAGTCGCGGAAGGCCTTGACCCGCCATGCGCCGTTCTCGCTCGGCACGCCCTTGGGGGTGTGCCGCCGGCCGCCCAGCTTCGGAATCCACCGGTAGGCGATGTCGGGAGGCAGCGCGTCGATGATCGCCTGCTGGTTCCACTGCGGGTGCTTGCGCGACGAGGGGTACGAACGCACATCGACCAGGCAGGTGATCCCGTTGTTCCGCAGCATCCCCAGCATCTCGCCGAAGTCCCGTGTCGAGTGCCCCACGGTGCAGATGCGGTTCGTCATCCTCCTTATGCTCGTCCGGTTCTCCCCGGTCGGCACGACCGGCCGGCGACCCTGGCTGTCCCGGCCACCCCGGCCAACGCCGGGCGTCCCGGCGATCCGGCCGCCCCCGCCCCCGCCCGGCGGTCGGGTGGTCCCAGCGGCCCAGCCGGGCCGGACGAGACCGAAGGGATGGGGCACATTGGAGACATGCGGTACCTCACCCGTGTGCGGGAGCTGTGGCGCTCCAGCCATGCGCTGGCGGCGGTTCCCGTCGGGCTGGTCGTGGTGATCACCTTGGTGGACATCCACTCGCCGGAGACCATCCACCTCGGACCGCTGCTCGTCGTGGCCCCCGCCATCACCGCCTCGTTCGGCGGCCACCGGCTGACCGGACTGATCGGGGCATTCGCGGTGGGGGCCCAGGTCCTCATCGCCGTGCTCCACGGCGGTCTGGCCACCGCCAATCACATCGCGCAGATCGTCGCCCTGGCGATCCTGTCGGTCTTCATCGTCTTCGTCTGTTTCGTCCGTGATCGGCGCAAGGAGGAGCTGGCACAGGTGCGGTCGGTCTCCGAGGCCGCGCAGCGGGCGCTGCTGCGCCCGCTGCCGCACCGTCTGGGCCCCCTGCACCTCGCGTGTTCGTATCTGGCCGCCGAGCGGGAGGCCCGTATCGGCGGTGATCTGTACGCGGTGACCCATGCCGACCACCGCGCGCGTGTGATCATCGCCGATGTCCGCGGCAAGGGGCTGGGCGCGATCGGCCAGGCGGCGATGCTGCTGGGCGCGTTCCAGGAGGCCTCGCACCATCACCCCACGCTGCCGGCCCTCGCCGAGGCCCTGGACGGCAGTGTCCGCCGGTACCACTCCCAGTTTCCCGAGGCGGACGAGGAGGCCCTGGAGCACTTCGTCACCGCGCTGCTGCTGGAGATCCCCGACCACGACCCGGAGGCCCGGATGATCGACTGCGGTCACCCGCCGCCGCTCCTGATCCACCAGGGCCGGGTGACGGATGTTGTCAGTCCTCACCCGGCACCTCCGCTGGGCCTGCACGGCCTGACGCCGGAGGCCTACGTCTCGTATCCGTTCACCTTCCAGGCCGGCGACACACTCCTCCTGTACACCGACGGCGTGCTGGAGGCGCGGGACCCCGACCGGGACTTCTATCCGCTCCGGGAACGCGTCGGCCTGTGGACCAGGAGCAGCCCCGAGGCACTCGTCCAGCGCATCCGAGGTGATCTGCTGGCCCACTGCGCCGGGGCGCTCGGCGACGACGCGGCGATCGTGGCCCTCAACCGCACACACGATTCGCGCACCGCCGTATGAGGGACTCGGCGATCACCGGTCCTCCCGCCCCGTCCCCCCGACGGGGAGGGTGCACCAGGTGGTCTTCCGGCCGGGGCCGTCCCGGCGTGCGCCCCAGGCCGACGCCATCGCCTGGACCAGGTGCATCCCACGGCCCTGCTCCTCCTGGAGGCCGGCGCGCCGGACGACGGGCCGCGCCGCGGAGCCGTCCGTCACCTCCACCAGCAGGCGGTCACCGATCTGCATCAGGTTCAGCGTGATCCATGCCTCGGGCGCGTGCCTGATCGCGTTGCCGACCAGCTCGCTGACGATCAGCCGGCCGTCGTCGACGGTCTCGGCCGGGCAGCCCCACGAGGCGAGGGCCGCGCCCACCGCCGTACGCACCCTGCGCAGCTCGGCCGCCACCGGCCACAGGTGGAGGTGCACGTGCCGGCCGATGCCCAGGTCGCAGTCGGCGCACACGAAGCGGGGGCGGTCGGCCGCTCCGGCGCCGGGGCCGTTCGGCGCGTCCTCCGGTCGCCGGGGGGCCTGCGTGGCGGACGGCTCCGGCCGCTCGCGGTCGCGAGGGGTGTACGGCTCGTCCTCGGGCTGCCGGGGGGTCTCCGTGCCGCGCGGCTCCGTACAGGAACGTGCCGTACGGCGGCGCGGGTCATGAACGTCTGTGGTCGCGGACATCGATACCCTCCCGAGGGTCCTTCACCGCAGGTGGCCGGCAGGGGTGGTGCGTCAGCCGATCGGGATGCCGGGGTTGGCCAGCCCGTCGCCGCCCGTCACGGTGTTGTCGGTGGTGATCGTCACCGGGCAGGACGCGGGGTCGTAGTTCGTGATGTCGAAGGCGTAGCGCTCGCTGCCGGTCGCGCCGGTGAGGTCGGAGTCGTTGCCGCGGAACACCGTGCGGCAGCCCCAGCCGGGCTGCTGGCTGTGCGTCTGGTAGCCGTCCTTGGTGGTGGTGGTTCCGGTGTTGTGCTCGACGACGTAGTCGTTGCCCTTGACGTCGACCCATGAGTCGTCGTAGTTACGGCCCGTCAGGCCGTCGCCGTAGAAGGTGTTGCCCGAGACCAGGCCTGCGCTGGTGCCTTCCTTGAGGTCGATGTTCTCGCCGCCGATGCGCGGACCGATGACGTTGTCGAGGATCTGCACATGGTCGCTGCGGTCGGTGAGGGTGTTGGCGGTGCCGACGTAGACGCCTTCGCCCTTGCCGTCCCCGGCCGTGCCGGTGTCGTGGATCGTGGAGTTCCGCAGGATCCCGTAGCTGCTGGAGGAGCGGAAGTGCACCCCTTCCATCGTGAGGTGGTGGACCGTGACGGAGTCGATCACGACGTGGTCGGAGGAGTCGACCACGATGCCCTTCTGACCGCCCGTCAGCGTCATGCCCTGGACGGTCCAGTAGCTCGCGTGGTCCAGGTGCAGGACGTAGCCGCCGCCGGTCGGGGGCACGAGGACGGCGGCGGGCGAGCCGACCAGGGTGATCCGGCGGTCGGCGGTGCCGGAGACGGTGGCGTCGAAGTTGCCGGAGTAGGTGCCGTCGGCGAGCTGGATGGTCCGGCCGGGTACGGCCGAGGCGAGTGCCGCCTTCAGCTCCTTGCCGTTGGTCACGCGGACGGTGTCGCCGGAGCCCGGAGGCGGGGTCGTGGCCGGAGCCGTCGTCGGGGGCGGGGTCGTCGTGGGCGGTGCGGTGGTCGTCGGCGGTGGGGTCGTGGGCACGGTGGTGGGGGAGGCCGTGGGGGACGGTGTCGGCGACGCCGTGGGTGAGGCCGTGCCCGGGGCCGTCTCGGCCAGCGACACGTCGTCCGCCCCGATCGCCCCGGTGCCGTACCAGCCGCTCACCGTGACGGTCACCTGTGTGGTGCCGGGCCCGGCGGTGAAGGGGGTGGTCAGCTGTGTCCAGTCCGTCGAGGCGGTCCAGTTCGAGGCGTCCACCCCGGTGCCGGTGGCGGAGAGACGGACGTAACCGCCCTTCACCCAGGCCCGCAGGACGTACGACGCGCCCGGCCGGACCTGGACCGTCTGGGCGCAGGGCGCGATGTTCTGACCGGTGGGGGCGGAGACGAGGGCGTATCCGCCGGAGTGCGGCGCGCCGCTGTCGGCGTGCGAATCCCCTGTGCAGGACCAGCCGGTGAGGTCTCCGGTCTCGAACCCGCCGTTGGCGATGGGCTCGGCGGCGGTCGCGGTGGCGCCCGGGAGCAGGAGGAACGCCGCGCCGGCGGTGAGGGCGAGGACGGCTCCCGCGCCCACGGCGCGGTGCCGGGGGTGCCGGAGCGGGGCGGGGCCCGTGGTGCGTGTCACGGCAGACTCCTGAGAGAGGCGGTGGGCGGGGCCCGGGTCGGTGCGAGCGGTGGGGACAGCGGGGACCGCGGGGATGGAGTCCCAATCTGGACTAGACCAATGGGTGCGTCAAGACTTCGCGCACACGGCGGAACGGCCGGGCCCGCGCACCGGGTGGCCGACGCGAACGCCGCGCGGGGGCATCGCCGTTGGTCCTGTCCGTGCTTGTCGAAATGCGTCGACGCGTCTCTTGACGCCGACAATTGGTCTGGACCAAGCTGAGGCGCGCGTTCGATCACCCCACACCGGCGCGGTCCACCGCGCCGCCCCACCGCCGAGGAGGACTCGCCCATGAGGCGTGTCACCCTGTCCCTCGCCACGGCCGCGGCCCTGCTGGCACCACCGCTCGCCGCGACCGGCGCCCACGCCGCGG
>NZ_JBEXZD010000190.1:0-7157 GCF_040628575.1 Streptomyces sp. NPDC006393 | reverse complement strand
ACCGGCCTGTGGTACTGGAACACCCAGTCAGGACCGGGCACCATGACCCCGCACAACGCCATGGTGAACGGCGCCGGATTCGGCCAGACCATCCGCAGCATCAACGGCTCCCTCGAATGCGACGGCAAGAACCCGGCCCAGGTGCAGAGCCGCGTCGACGCCTACCGGCGGTTCACCTCCATCCTCGGGGTGAGCCCCGGCGCCAACCTCTCCTGCTGACACCCCGTCGAACGCACCGCGCGGCGGCGACCGGAAGCGGGTCGCCGCCGTGGCCGTTCGCGCCGGGATGTGCGCGCCGGCCCCCGCGCCCGCGGCAGGAGCCGCCGGACAGGCACTGGCTAGCCCAACTGCTCGTGCAGGAAGGCGACCGTGCTCCGCCAGGCGCGGTCGGCCGAGTCGGGGTCGTGGCTGGGCCGGCGGTCGTTGAGGAAGGCGTGGCCGGCCGGGTACAGGCGCAGGTCCGGAGTGGTGCCGGACTGCCGTCGCAGCGTCTCGCGCAGCTCTTCGACCCGCTCCGGCGGGATGCTCCGGTCCCGTTCCCCGTAGTGGCCCAGGACGCGGGCCCGCAGCCCCGAGAAGTCGGGCAGCTCGTCCCGGATCACGCCGTAGAACGGCACGGCCGCGCTCACCCGCGGTTCGACCGCCGCAAGGTACAGCACGAAGCCGCCGCCCATGCAGAAGCCGACCGCGCCCACCGTGTCCGAGGTGACCTCGGGCAGCGACAGCAGATGGCCGACCGCGCCGGAGAGCAGTTCGACGCCGCGGGCGACCGGCAGGGCCTTCATCAGGCGCTGCGCCTCCCCTGAGTCATGGGCCACGCTCCCGCCGTAGAGGTCGGGGGCGAGGGCGACGAAGCCCTCGGCGGCGAACCGGTCGGTGACCTCGGCGATGTGGTCGGTCAGCCCCCACCACTCCTGGATGACGAGGACGCCCGGCCCACGGCCGGACGGGGGCAGTGCGAGATAGCCGTGGGCGGTGGCTCCCGCACTGGGGAAACTGACGTTCTGGCGGGCGGGGACCTCGGCGGGCTCGGGCTGCTCGGGCACGGTGCTCAACTCCTGCGCGTTCGCGTCGGGCGCCGGGCCGGGGCGGCACGGCATCGTGTGAGGGAGGGCCGGAGGCCCTCTTTCCGGATCTCTACCGTGTCACCGGGTCCCCTCATCATGGGCATCCGGGCGCGGCCACGAGCAGGTGACCGGCACCGTGCCGGCCACAGCTGACTACAATGGTGTAGACGGCCCACCGGACTGCGCGACGAAGACGGGGTGAGAAACGTCCCATGACGGACGCGAAGGACGAACGCAGGCCGGCCGGCGAGCTCGAAGCGGGTGTGATGGCCGTCCTGTGGGCCGCCGACGCCCCCCTGACCCCGGGGCAGGTCCAGCTGAGCCTCGGCAGCGACCTGGCCCGCACCACGGTGACCACGATCCTCACCCGGCTGCACGACAAGGGCGTGGTCGAACGCCGCCGCCAGGGCCGTGGCTACGCCTACTACCCCGTCCAGGACGCGCAGGGACTGACCGCCCGCCGCATGCACTCCGAACTCGACCGCGACACCGACCGCGAGACCGTCCTCGCCCGCTTCGTCGCCCAGCTCAGCCCCGACGACGAGCGCATCCTGCGCGATCTGCTCGAATCCGGTGAGCGATGACCGCCCTGCTGCTTCTGCCGCTGCTGCTGCCCCTCGCCGCGCCCGTGCTGGCCCGGCGCACGCTCGACCGCCTGGCACCCGTGGCCGCGCTGTGGGTGATCACCGTCTGCGCGCTGGTGCTCGCCGGCTGCTCGCTGGCCGCGCTGGGCGTCTTCGTGCTCACCGGTCTGCTCAAGCTGCCCGTCTTCGCCGCCCTGGGCGAACTCGTGCACCCGCTGCCCACGGCGCCCGACCTGGTGGTCCTGCCGGCGGCCGCGGTCTCGGTGGCGGCGCTCGCCGTGTGCGCGGGCATGTTCGCGCGCACCGCGCTCCGGGAGATCCGGGCCTTCCGCGGCGCCCGCACCGAGGCCAGGCGCAGGCCCGCCGCGGGCGATCTGTGCGTCGTCGACTCCCCGCACCCGGACGCGTACGCCCTGCCCGGCCGCCCGCACCGCATCGTCGTCACCACGGCGATGCTGCGCAGCCTCGACGCCGCCGAACGCGAAGCGCTGTTCGCCCACGAGCGCGCCCACAACCGGGGCGGCCACCACTACTTCCTGGCCGCCGCCGAACTCGCCGCGCACTGCCATCCCGCGCTGCGCCCGGTGCGCGCCACCATCCGTCTCGCCGTCGAACGCGCGGCCGACGAGGCCGCCGCGGCGGCCGTCGGCGACCGCCGGCTGACCGCCCGTGCCATCGCCCGCGCCGCCCTGGCCGGCCAGGACGCCCGCTCGGCCCGCCCGGCCCGCCCTCAGTTCGCCCCCGCCGTCACCTCCGGTCCGGTGCCGCACCGGGTGAAGGCGCTTCTCGCGGCCCCGCGTGCCCCGCGCCGGGCCACGGCCTGGATCGCCGCGCTGCTGCTGGCCTGCACCACGGCCTCCTTCGCCGCCTCGGCGACCGGCATGCTCGACGTCCACCACAGGGTGGAGATCGCCCAGGGCGAAGAGTCCCGTTAGACAGGCCCCGGCCCACAACCGACCAGAGAGGCCCGGCTCGCCACCGACGGGGTCCGAACCGTCGGATCCCCGTCCCGCGCGCCCCGCCGCCACCCGCCGCCCAGCGGACTGGCGCGCGCGGGGTTTTACGTATAACCTCACCCGTCAATCGCACGTCCCCGAAAGGCCCCGATGAGACGCATCGCCCTGGTCACCCTCGTCGTCGACGACTACGACGAGGCGGTCCGCTTCTACACCGAGGCCCTCGGCTTCCGCCTCGTGGAGGACGCCCCGCGACCGGACGGCTCCCGCTGGGTCGTCGTGGAGCCCGGGAGCGAGGCCGCCGGCCCCGGTCTGCTGCTGACCCGCGCCAAGGGCGACGTCCAGCGGGCCCGCGTCGGCGACCAGACCGGCGGACGCGTCGGGTTCTTCCTGCACACCGACGACTTCGCCCGCGACCACGCCCGGATGACCGCCGCCGGCGTGACCTTCCTGGAGCAGCCTCGGCACGAGCCGTACGGGACCGTCGCCGTCTTCCAGGACCTGTACGGCAACCGCTGGGACCTGCTCCAGCCCGTCGGCTGACCCTTCTGCCGCTTCCCTCGAACCGCCTGCCCAAGGAAAGATCCGCCATGACTGCTACGCGCGTAGACATCGATGTGATCCGTCGCCTCCCCAAGGCCGTGCTGCACGACCACCTCGACGGCGGGCTGCGCCCAGCCACCGTCGTCGAACTCGCGGACGCGGTCGGCCACACGCTGCCCACCACCGACCCCGAGGAGCTCGCCGCCTGGTACTACGAGGCCGCGAACTCCGGTGACCTGGTCCGCTACATAGCGACCTTCGAGCACACCCTGGCCGTCATGCAGTCCCGCGAAGGCCTGCTGCGCACCGCCGAGGAGTACGTCCTCGACCTCGCCGCCGACGGTGTCGTCTACGCCGAGGTGCGCTACGCCCCGGAGCTGAACACGGCCGGCGGGCTGACGATGCGCGAGGTCGTGGAGACCGTGCAGGAGGGTCTCGCCGCCGGCATGGCCAAGGCGGCCGCCGCCGGGACCCCCGTGCGCGTGGGCACGCTGCTGTGCGGCATGCGCATGTTCGACCGGGTCCGCGAGGCCGCCGACCTCGCCGTCGCCCACCGCGACGCGGGCGTCGTCGGCTTCGACATCGCCGGCGCCGAGGACGGCTTCCCGCCCGCCGACCACCTGGCCGCCTTCGAGCACCTGCGCCGCGAGAGCGTGCCGTTCACCATCCACGCCGGCGAGGCGTACGGCCTGCCCAGCATCCACCAGGCGCTCCAGGTGTGCGGCGCGCAGCGCATCGGCCACGGTGTGCGCCTCACCGAGGACATCGTGGACGGCAAGCTCGGCCGCCTCGCGGGCTGGGTGCGCGACCGCCGTATCGCCCTGGAGATGTGTCCGACGTCCAACCTCCAGACCGGGTGCGCCACCTCGATCGCGGAGCACCCGATCACGGCCCTGAAGGACCTCGGCTTCCGCGTCACCCTCAACACCGACAACCGTCTGGTCTCCGGCACCACCATGACCCGGGAGATGTCGCTGCTGGTCGAGGAGGCGGGCTGGACCGTCGAGGACCTGCGCACGGTCACGGTCAACGCGGTCAAGAGCGCGTTCATCCCGTTCGACGAGCGCAAGGCCCTCATCGAGGACGTCGTCGTGCCCGGCTACGCGGCCGCGCTCTGAAGCAGCCCGCGCGCATAGGCGGCCTGTCCGGCGTGCTGAAGATCGTCGGACAGGACGCTGACCAGACGCACGCCCAGGGTGACCGGGGGATCCCAGCCCTCGTCCACGACGCGTTCGAGGTCCTTGGCGGTCAGGCCGCGCAGGGCCTGGAGGGTCTGCTCGTGGACGGCGTCGTAGTACCCGGTGAGCAGGTCGGCGGACTCGACGCGCACCTTCGCGACCTTCGCCGCCGTGTGCCCGTAACCGGTGTCGTGGCGCGGCAGGTCCAGGCCGAAACGCTTCTCCCAGCCCTGGGACAGCCACACCTGGTCGAGGCCGAAGGCGTCGGCGACATGGTCGTCCTGGACCCGGGTGAGATGCCAGACGAGCCAGGCGGGGGAGTTGGCGTCGGGAGCCGGACGGGCGTGCAGCTCGTCCGGCCCGAGGCCGTCCAGAACGGCATGGACTTCTTCCTGGATGCGGCCGTAGCCGTCGATGAGGATGTCCTTCGCGTGCATGCGTCCACCATCGCGCATCGCATGCCGTGGCGCGCCCGGAATCCAGCCGGTCGCCCCGGGTGCCGGACCTCTCGATCCGTCAGGATCCGCCCCTGCCGGCCCCCGCTCCGTCAGCCCCGTCCCCGTCGACCCCGCTTCGTCAGCCCCGTCCCTGTCAACCTCGTCCCTGTCAGTCCCGGTCCCTGTCAGTCCCGGTCCCCGTCGGTCCCGGCCCTGTCGGCCCGTGACTCCAGGAGGGTGACCAGGGCGCGGGCCGCCGGGCTGGTGCCCTGTTCGGGCGGCAGCAGAACGACGGTCTCGTACGGCCGCTCACCCGTGCCCTTGAACGGAAGCGCGGTGAGCGACGGACGCTTGTGCCGGAAATGCCGGGGAACCAGCGCGATGCCCAGGTTCTCGTCGACCAGATCGAGCAGACTGTGCACGTCGTTGACCTCGAGCGCCACCGTGCGGTCCACGCCCGCGGCGGAGAAGGCCGCGTCGGTGACGCGGCGCGGACCCCAGTCCGGGTGGAAGTCGACGAAGACCTCACCGCTCACCTCCTCGGGGGTGAGCGGCGCGCCCGCCGCCGCGAACCGGTGGCCCGGATGGCACAGCACCGTCATCGGCTCACCGGCCAGAGCCACCGAACGCAGCTGGTCGGTGTCCGCCTGGGTCCGGTAGGCGAACGCCAGATCGAGCCGGCCCGCCGCGACCCCCTCCGCGAGCGCTCCCGAGCCCGCCTGCCGCAGCCGGATCTCCACGTCCGGATGCCGCCGCCGGAACGCGGCGAGCAGCCCCGCCACGTCCACGCCCGCGATGCACTGCTCGGTGCCCAGTGTCAGCGTGCCGCGCAGCACGCCCTGCACGGCGGCCACCGCCTCGTGCGCCGCCCGGACCTGCGCCAGGATCCGCTCCGCCTCGCCGAGCAGCGCACGCCCGGCCTCGGTGAGCGTCACCCGGCGCGTGGTGCGCACGAACAGCGGGGCCCGCAACTCCCGCTCCAGCGCCCGGATGGAGGCCGACAGACCCGACTGCGACACCATCAGCCGCTCCGCCGCCCGGGTGAAGTGCTGGTCCTCGGCGACCGCGATGAAGTGCTGGAGATGACGCAGTTCCATGATTGAGAAGCGTAGCCGCTCAATCCCATCGGATTCTCCTGTTGGACCGCTGCCCGCGGGCGGCGCGAGAGTAGGACACCGAAGGCGTCCGAGCAGGACACGGAAGACATCCGAGCAGGACACCGCAAGCCTCGCCGTACCAACCCCTCATGGAGTCGCGTTGTACACCGCCCACCCCGACCGCTACGCCGACATGCCCTACCGGCGCACCGGACGCAGCGGCCTGAAGCTGCCCGCGCTGTCACTCGGCCTGTGGCACAACTTCGGCCCGGACCGCCCGGTGGAGACCCAGCGGGCCATCCTGCGCCGCGCCTTCGACCTCGGCGTCACCCACTTCGACCTGGCCAACAACTACGGCCCGCCGCCCGGCGCCGCCGAGTCCGCCCTCGGCGAGGCGCTGCGGGCGGACTTCGCGCCGTACCGCGACGAGCTGGTGATCTCCACCAAGGCCGGCTACCTCATGTGGCCCGGCCCGTACGGCGAATGGGGCTCGCGCAAGTACCTGCTGTCGTCGCTGGACCAGAGCCTGAAGCGGATGGGCCTGGAGTACGTCGACATCTTCTACTCGCACCGCCCCGACCCGGAGACTCCGCTGGAGGAGACGATGGGCGCGCTGCACTCGGCGGTCCAGCAGGGCAAGGCCCTCTACGTCGGCGTCTCCAACTACTCCGCGGAGCAGACCCGTGAGGCCGCCCGGATCCTCGGCGAGCTGGGCACCCCGCTGCTGATCCACCAGCCGCGCTACTCGATGCTCGACCGCCGCCCCGAGGAGGAGGGTCTCCTCGACGCCCTCGACGAGCTCCAGGTCGGGTCCATCGCCTACTCCCCGCTGGAGCAGGGCCTGCTCACCGCCCGCTACCTCGACGGCATCCCCGAGGACTCCCGGGCGGCGAGCGACAGCCCCTTCCTCAGCTCCGACGCGGTGACCGGGGAGCTGGTGGGCAGGCTGCGCGCCCTGGACGAGATCGCCAAGTCCCGGGGCCAGTCGCTGGCGCAGCTGGCCCTGGCCTGGGTGCTGCGCGGCGGCCGGGTGACCTCCGCCCTCGTCGGCGCGAGCAGCCCGCAGCAGCTGGAGGACAGCGTCGCAGCGATCCGCGACCTGGACTTCGACGCGGAGGAACTGGCCCGCATCGACGCGGTCGTCAGGCCGTGAGCTTGTCAGGCCGTGAGCTCGTGAGGTCGTAGGCGTCGCGTGCGTGAGGCGGCCGCCCACCGGTGTACCGGTGCTTCACCAGCGCCCTCACCGCGGTCACCCTCGCCCTCGGAGCGCCCGGCCTCGGCCGCCGCCGGGGACA
>NZ_JBEXZD010000189.1:0-7158 GCF_040628575.1 Streptomyces sp. NPDC006393 | reverse complement strand
AATCGGCGAACGCCGTCGAGGCGGTACTCATCGCGCGATGGCCTCCTTCTTGTCCTCGTTCTCGTTCTCGTCCTCGTTCACGGGCTCGCTCGTGTGCTCGGTCAGGGCGAGGAAGACGTCGTCGAGGTCCGGTGTGTGCACCGAGAACTCCTGGGCGTTGAGCGTGTGCTCGTCGAGCCGGTCCAGCAGGGCCCGCAGCGACCTCGACTCACCGTCGCTGGGCACCCGCAGGGTCAGCTCCTCGTCGTCCCGCGTGGAGCCGGCGAAGACGCGCGCCGCGGTGTCGAGCTGGAAGGCGTCGGCGAACCGGAGCCGGACGTGGGTGCCGGGGATCTGACGCTTGAGCTCGTCGGCCGTGCCCTGCGCGACCAGGCGGCCCTGGTTGAGCACCGCGATCCGGTCGGCGAGCTGGTCGGCTTCCTCGAGGTACTGGGTGGTGAGGAAGATGGTGGTGCCCTCGGCCACCAGTTCGCGGACGATCCCCCACAGCGTGCGCCTGCTGCGCGGGTCGAGACCCGTCGTCGGCTCGTCCAGGAAGATGATCTGCGGCTTGCCGACCAGCGTCATCGCCAGGTCCAGCTTGCGGCGCATACCGCCGGAGTAGGCCGACGCCATCTTGTCCGCCGACTCCACCAGGTCGAACCGCTCCAGCAGCCCCGCGACCACCCGGTCGGCGGAGCGCACCCGCTTCAGGTCCGCCATCAGCCGCAGGTTCTCCCGGCCCGACAGCAGATCGTCCACAGCGGCGAACTGGCCGGTCACACCGATGGCCGCGCGCACCTGCTTGGTCGCGGTCGCCACGTCGTGCCCGGCGACGCGCACCGTGCCGGCGTCGGCCGTCAGCAGCGTCGTCAGGACGTTCACCGTCGTCGTCTTGCCCGCCCCGTTGGGGCCGAGCAGGGAGAAGACCGATCCCGCCGCGACGTCGAAGTCGATGCCGTCGAGCACGACCTTGTCGCCATATGCCTTGCGCAGCCCTGAGACTGCGATCGCGGAACTCTTCATACCGCTACTGTCCCCACCGGTCGTGACATCGGCCCGACACACCCCTGACATGCCCCCTGAGTCCTCCTCGACGGCCGGCCGCCGCCCAGGCGCCGCCCGGCCGCCGTCCGGCCGCCCACGGCAGAACGGTGCTCGCGTCCGAAGCGAGAAGGGCATCCGCCGGGGGGCGGATGCCCTTCTGTGAGCTGCGCAGTGCCGGGAGGCGTCTCCTAGCGACCGCGCGCGGATTCCGCCTCGATGACGTCCAGCACCTCCCGGCCGTGATCGACCAGGTACATGTGGTCGCCCGGGAACTCCGCATGGGTGAAGCCGGCCGTGGTGGCGTCCCGCCACTGCTGGGCCTCTTCCGCGGTGACCAGACCGTCATGGTCGCCCCGCAGGGAGCAGATCGGCACCGACACCGGTTCGTCGGTGCTCGGCACGTACGCCTCGTGCATCGTGCAGTCGGCGTGCAGCGCGGGCAGGATCAGTTCGCGCATCTCCGGGTGGTCGAGCGCCTCGTGCCGGAATCCCGCGAACTCCTCGACCCTGGCGAGGAACTCGTCGCCGCTCAGGCCCGCGGCCCGCCGCTCGCGCTGGGTCCA
This sequence comes from Streptomyces sp. NPDC006393, assembly GCF_040628575.1. Classification (NCBI taxonomy): domain Bacteria; kingdom Bacillati; phylum Actinomycetota; class Actinomycetes; order Kitasatosporales; family Streptomycetaceae; genus Streptomyces; species Streptomyces sp. NPDC006393. Next base: position 5,569 of record NZ_JBEXZD010000189.1, on the reverse strand, counting down.
CGGTCCAGGCGAACCACTGACGACGAGCCGCTCGACGTGCACGCCGCGCTGCGTCAGCAGATGCACCAGTTCGTAGGCGAGGACGGCGCCCAGGCTGTGCCCGAACAGCACCGTCCGTGCCCCTTCACCGAGGTCGGCGACCACGTTGTCGATCTCGGCCTTGGCGGCCTCGACCACATTGCGGTACGGCTCCTCCAGGAGCCGCTTCTCCCTGCCGGGCAGCTCGACCGCGCTCACGCGCCAGCGGCCGGCGGCCAGTTCCCGCCAGGGGTGGAAGAACGAAGGACCCGCTCCGGCGAACGGCACGCACAGCAGCGTGGTCCGGTCCCGGTGGTCCGTGGACGTGCCGGGTTCCGTCACCCCGACCAACCCCAATCATCCATTCGACGGTTCGCTGAGCGAATTCCGCGGCCCGCTGTCACGGCTGGGCCAGCTTGCGGGCGATGACCTGCATGATCTGGCCCGCGGGCTTGGGCATGTGCAGGTCGTGGTGGGTGGCGTCCACGTCGTACTCCTCGATGGAGCCGAGGACGTGCGGCCGCCAGTCGGGGCCGTACGACGTCACTCCGTCGACCTTGTCCAGCTTGGCGTTGAAGTACAGCAGGTCACCGCGGTAGACCGGCGACTCGAAGACGCCCATCTTCTGCAGGTTGTTGGCGCCCACCTGCGACATGGTGTCCAGGAAGCTGTCCATGTTGCCGGTGTTCATGAACTTGCCGAAGACCTCCTCGACATCCGCCCGGTAGAGGTCTTTCGTCCGGCCGGCCACTTCCCGGAACCCGTTGTCCGGCTCGGAGTTGGCCGGCTGGGAGTCCAGGACGGCCACGAGACCGACCTCGAGCCCGCGCCGGTCCATCGCCTCCGCGACGGCGTGTGCGATCGGGCCTCCGAAGGACCAGCCGACCAGGTAGTACGGCCCTTCCGGCTGGACCTTGAGGATCTGGGCGAGGTAGTCCTCGACCATCTCCTCCACCGACGCCGCCATCGGCTCCTTGCCGTTGGAGCCGCGCGACTGCAAGGCGTAGGCCGGCCGGTCCGGCACGTACGGCGCGAAGGTGAAGAACGCCCAGCCGAGGCCGCCGCCGCCGTGGAAGAACCACACCGGCTCCTTGCCCGTGCCGGGATCCCGGTTCAGCGGCAGCACGACGTCGAACGAGTCGGCGTGGTCGCCGGGGATGCTGCCGATGAGCAGCAGCGCCGCCAGCTCGGCCACCGTGGGGTACTGGATGATCGTCCTGAGCGGCATGTCGACGCCGAACCGCTTGCGGATGCGGGCGCTGAGCCGGGTGGCCAGGAGCGAGTGCCCGCCGAGGGCGAAGAAGTCGTCGTCGATGCCGACCCGCTCCAGCTTGAGCAGCTCGGCGAAGAAGGAGCACAGGTCCTCCTCATGGGAGTTGCGCGGCTCTCCGCTGCTCACGGTGCTCGTGTGCTCCGACGGCAGCGCCGCGCGGTCGATCTTGCCGGCGGGGTTCAGCGGGAGCTGCGAGAGCGGCACCATGGCGGCCGGGACCATGTAGTCCGGCAGCCGCGCGCCCAGGTACTCGGGCAGCTCGGCCAGCAGCGGGCCGATCGCCTTGGCCAGGGCGGGGGCGTTGGCCCTGATCCGCCCGGCCACACCGCTGGGCACGAACGCCCCCGTGACCGCGGCGGTCCGCGGCTCGGGCAGCAGCACCGCGTCGAAGCTGTGGACGGCCTCGCCCGACCAGGTGAGGACCGCGTCCAGACCCTGCTGCCGCGCCCATGCGGCGACGTCCTCGGGATCGACCGGCCTGCCGGAGGGGGCGTCCTCGCTCAGCACACCGGCGAAGGCGGCCGCGGCGGTCTCCTCCACCAGCCGTGCGTTGGGTATCCCGGTCACCCGCACCGGGCCGTCCGCCCGGTCCGCGATGCCGCGCAGGCCGGCCAGGTCGGACACCTCGCCGCCCCACGGCACCGCGGGCACCCCGGCCAGGTCGAGGACGTCGGCCGGCTCCTTGTGCAGGACGACCGCGTAGCGGTGCCGGGTCAGCGCGTTGTGCGCCTGCCCCGGCTTCAGCCGGATGTCGACGCCGACGGGACGGTCCACCGCCCACTCGGCGAACCACTCCGGCGCGACGACCAGTTCCCGCTGGGCGAGCAGCGCCTGCTCCACCGACGCCCGGATCTCCTCGTGCGAGGCGTAGGGCTGCGCCGCGCGCTGCTCGGCGGTCGTCAGTATCCGCAGTGTCGCGGCGTTGCGGACGTCGCCGACGATCAGCCGACCGCCCGGGGCGAGGAGTTCCATGGCCTGGCGCAGCACCTGGTCGAGGTACTCGACGCTCGGGAAGTACTGCACCACCGAGTTGAGGACGACGGTGTCGAACCCGCCCCGGGGCAGGCCGGAGACGTCGTCGGCCGCCTGGACGCTCAGGCGCACACGGTCGCCGTGGCCGGCCTGCCCGGCCTGCGCCCGGAGCCGGTCGATCACCGTGGCGGAGATGTCGGTGCCCCAGTACTCGTCGACCTCACCGACGATCCCGGCGAGGAGCAGGCCGGAGCCGACCCCGATCTCCAGCACCCGCCGCGGCGCGTACCGCAGCACCTGGGCCACCGCCGCGTCCTGCCACTGACGCAGCTGCTCCGGCGGGATCGGCTCGCCCTCGTACACCGACTTCCACTGCTGGAAGTCCTCGCCCAGCGCCTCATCGGCGGAATCGGCCCAACTGTCGTCGAAGACCTGGCGCCACTCGTCCACCTGCGCGGGGACATCGGCCACGGCGGCGTCCGGGTCGGGCTCCACGTAGGCGACCAGGCGCTGGTCGCCCTTCTGGTCCTCGCGCACCACGACCGCGGCCTGGGCCACGGACGGGTGCCCGGTCAGCACGTGCTCGATCTCGCCGAGCTCGATCCGGAAGCCGCGGACCTTGACCTGGGAGTCGGTGCGGCCGAGGTACTCGACCTGGCCGTCCTTGTTCCACTTCACCAGGTCCCCGGTGCGGTACATCCGGGTCCCCGGCGCACCGAAGGGGCAGGCCACGAACCGCTCCGAGGTCAGCCCGGTCTGGCCGAGATAACCCCTGGCCAGGCAGGTGCCGGCCAGGTACAGCTCCCCGGCGACGCCGGGCGCGACCGGGCGCAGCGCCGAATCCAGCACATAGACCTGGTTGTTCCAGATCGGTGTGCCGATCGGTACCCGGTCCGCTCCCGGCACGTGCTGCCAGCCGGTGACCTCGACGGTCGCCTCGGTGGGCCCGTAGAGGTTGTGGGCGGAGCAGCCGGGCAGCATGTCGACGAACCGGTTGGCCAGCGCGGCCGGGAACGCCTCGGCCGCGACCTCGATCCAGCGCAGGCCGGTGCAGTCCTTGGCCGTGGGCTCGGTGACGAACGCCGACAGCAGCGAGGGCACGAAGAAGGCGCCGGTCACCCGCTCCCGCTGGATCAGCTCCGCCAGGTAGGCCGGGTCCCGGCGCCCCTCCGCGCTGGCGACGACGACGGAGGCACCCATCTGAAGGTTGGAGAACATCTCCGGCACCGAGGCGTCGAAGCTCGCCGAGGTGCTCACCAGCATCCGGTCCTCGACCGTGACGTCGAAGTGCTCCAGCCCCCACGTGATCCGGTTCATGATCGACCGGTGCGCCACCGGCACACCCTTCGGGCCACCCGTGGAGCCGGAGGTGAAGATGACGTACGCGACGTTGTCCGGCGACAGCTCCCGCTCCGGGTTCGTCTCCGGGTATCCGGACACGTCCGGCAGCACCCCGTCCAGCAGCAGCAGCGGCTGCGCGCTGTCCAGCACGTGCCGCACCCGGTCCTCGGGCAGCTCGGTGTCCAGCGGCACGTACGCCGCACCCGCCTTGACCACCGCGTAGACCGCCACCAGCAGATCCACCGAGCGCGGGATCTTCACCGCGACCAGCTTCTCGGGGCCCGCCCCCTGTTCGACCAGCCAGTGCGCCAGCCGGTTCGCCCGACGGTTGAACTCCCCGTACGTCAGCGTCTCCCGCTCACCGACCACCGCGACCGCGTCCGGGGTCCGCTCCACCTGCGCCTCGAACGCCTCCGGCAGGGTCCCCGCGGCCACCGGGCGCGCGGTGTCGTTGACCCGCCGCACCAGCCAGTCCCGCTCGTCCTCGGCCAGCACCTGGATCGAGCTGAGCGGCGCCCGCGGGTCGGCGGCCACCTGCTCGAGGACCCGTACGAACCGGGCGGCGATGGCCTCGGCCGTGTCCCGGTCGAACAGCTGGGTCGCGTACATCAGGTCGCCGCGCAGCGCCCCCGAGCCGTCGTAGGCCAGGCTGAAGAACAGGTCGGCCAGGGAGGTGTTCGTGAGGTACTGCTGGAACTCCACCTTGAGTCCGGGCAGTTCGAAGTCCGCCTTCTCGAAGCTCTGCCAGGCGAACATCACCTGGAACAGCGGCTGGTACGAGGTGGAGCGGTCGGGGTTGATCAGCTCGACCAGGGTCTCGAACGGCACGTCCTGGTGCTCGTAGGCGGCCAGGGCCTTGTCCCGCACCTGCGGGAGCAGGTCGGCGAACGACGGGTTGCCCGAGAGGTCCAGCCGCAGCACCTGGGTGTTGACGAAGAGCCCGACCAGGTCGGCGAGCGCCTCGTCGGTCCGCCCGGCGATCGGGTTGCCGATCGTGACGTCCTCCCCGCCGCCCAGCGTGCACAGGAGTACTCCCAGCGCGGCCTGCACCACCATCGACATGGTCATGCCGCGCTCGTCGGCCAGCTTCTGCAGCCCGGCCGCCACCTCCGGTGCCACCACCAGGCCGAGCGAGTCGCCCTTGGAGTCCCTGGCCGCGGGCCGCGGACGGTCCAGCGGCAGGCTCAGCGGCTGCGGCACACCGGCCAGTTCCTTGCGCCAGTAGTCGGCCTGCGCGGCGGCGAGGGAGCCCGGGTCGGCGACGTCGCCGAGCAGCTCGCGCTGCCACAGCGCGTAGTCCTTGTACGTCACGGCCAGCGGCTCGTACTCCGGCGCCCGGCCGTCCAGGCGCGCGGTGTAGGCGGTGGTCAGGTCCCGCGCCAGCGGCCCGCCCGAGACGCCGTCCGAGGCGATGTGGTGGATGAGGAGGACGAGGAGGTGTTCCTCGGGCGAGCAGCGGAACAGGCGCACGTGGAACGGGATGTCGGCCGTCAGGTCGAAGCGGTGCGCGATGAACGCGTCGACCGCGTCGTCCAGGGCGTCGGGCGCCACCTCGACCACCGGCACCTCCACCGGCGCCTGCGCCGCCGGCAGGATCCGCGGGTGCGGCTCGTCGTTGTCGTCCAGCACATACGTGGTGCGCAGCGTCTCGTGCCGGGCGACCACGTCCTGGACCGCCGCGACGAGGGCGGCCTCGTCCAGCGGCCCCTTCAGCCGGAACGCCGGGGAGATGTTGTAGGTCTCTGCCCCGCCCTCCAGTTGGTGCGTGAGCCACATCCGGCGCTGGGCAAACGAAAGCGGAATCACTCGATCTACTCCTCTACGATCATCCTGCGGAGGGCGGGGCGAACGGGAACAGCCGATTCCTCCGACCATTCGGCGAGCGCGGCCACCGTCGGAAGGTCGAAGAGCTTGCGGATGGGTATCTCGATCCCCAGCTCGCCGCGGGCGCGGGTGATCAGCCGG